>DATFDU010000144.1:0-3857 GCA_035251915.1 Dongiaceae bacterium
CACTATTTCGCCGCCGGCAACGTGCTGCGCGGGATCGAGACCGCGGGCCAATGTTGGCGCGAAGGCAAAGCGGTCGCGGAGATGGTGGTCAAGCGCTTGGAGAACGGCCTGCCGGCGCGCCTGCCCGATGCGAGCGTGACGTTGCAGGGCCCGCTCGCCTACGTCTATCCGCAGCGCATCTATCGCGATGCCCCGACCGGTCACCCGCTGCTGTTCAAGGCGCGCGTCGCGCGCGCGGTGCGTGGCCGGCTCTCGGTGGTGGTCGACGGCAGCGTGGTATGGTCGCGCCGCATCTCCGCGTTGCCCGAGCGCCGCATCGCGTGGCAGCTGCCCGCGCGCGACCTGAGAGCTTGCCAGCAAGTGTCGGTGGAACTCGATGCTGCTTAGAATCGACAAGACCCTCCGCCATTTCAATAGTTCCCCTTCCCCCCTTGCGGGAGAAGGATGCGGAGGCTTAGCGAGCGGAGCGAGCTTAGCCGCAGCTGGATGGGGGGTCGCGCGGCGAGAGCCGCGCGCGCTCGACAGAGCGCCAAACGGTTGGGCCGCAGCGCGGCATCACCCCCCATCCCGACCTTCCCCCACAAGGGAGGAAGGGGCAAAATCCTGTGGGTGGCTGTCGCAATGACCTCCATCATCGCCATCGACCAGGGCACCACCGGCACCAAGGCGCACCGGCTGCGCGATGACGGCACATTCGAGACGATCGCCAGCTTCGAGCATCGGCAGATCTACCCGCAGCAAGGCTGGGTCGAGCACGACCCGGAAGAACTGGCGCGGCACGTCGAAAGCGCGCTCGATCAGGTGGGTGACGCGGATGCCATCGGCATCGCCAATCAGGGCGAGACCGTCATCGCCTGGGATGCCGATACCAAGCGCCCGATCCACAACGCCATCGTCTGGCAGGACGCCCGCACCGCCGACGTGACCGAACGGCTGAAAGCCGACGGCGCGGAGGAGCTGACTTTCAAGCTCGCCGGCCTGCCGCTCGATCCCTACTTCTCCGCCGCCAAGCTGCGCTGGCTGCTCGACAACGTGCCGGAAGCCAGGCAGCTGCGCCAAGCAGGACGCCTGCGCCTCGGCACCAGCGATTCCTTCTTGCTCGACCGCCTGACCGGCCGGTTCGCGACCGACGTCACCACCGCCTCGCGCACCAGCCTGATGAATCTCGAGACGCTGCAATGGGACCAGCAGCTCGCTCACCTGTTCGGTGTCCCGCTCGACTGCCTGCCGGAGATCCGTCCCACCGCCGGAGCGTTCGCCGACGCGCGCGGCATTCCGGTGACCGCGAGCCTGGTCGATCAGCAGGCTGCCTTGTTCGGCCATGGTTGCCGGCACAAGGGCGATGCCAAGATTACCTTCGGCACCGGCGCCTTCGCGCTCGCGGTGGCGGGCAACATTGTGCCGCGCGACGCGGAGAGCGGGCTCGAAGCAACGGTCGCCTGGAAGATCGGCGACGCACCGGTTGCCTATGCCTTGCAAGGCGGCATCTACAACGCCGCCTCCGCCGTCAACTGGGCGCGCAGTCTCGGCCTGTTCGCCGACTACCAGGAAATCGACGATTTCACGGCCGAGAGCGCCATCGCGCGCGGCCTCGTCTTCGTGCCGGCGCTCAGCGGCCTCTCCTGCCCCTATTGGGACCGCCGCGCCGCCGGCCTTTGGCTCGGCATGGGCCTGGAGACGACCAAGGCCGACATGATGCAAGCGCTGCTGGAAGGAGTGGCCCTGCTGGCGCAGAAGGTGGCGGCAGAGATCGACAAGCTCTCACCGCTCGCGCCCGTGCTGTCGGTCGACGGCGGGTTGACCCGCAACCGCTACTTCACGCGCTTCCTCGCCGATGCCATGAACAAGCGCGTGCGCGTGCCTGCGAGCGCCGAGCTGACCGGCCTCGGCGCGGCGCAACTCGCGATGATCGGCGCCGGCCTGGCCGGGCCCGACACCCTGCCGCCCTCACCGCCGCCAAAGGCCGAGATCGCACCCGCCGCGCCGCTTGCCGCCGGTCTCCACGCGCGTTTCGATGCCGCAATCGAGCGCAGCAAAGCTTGGCGCTAGGCCAGCTCGCAGCGTGCCACCGTCCCGCCGCAAATCCGCCACGGTCGCGCAGCCATGCTGCCTGAGTGGAAAGGGGCTCATCATGCGCGCGATCTTTGCTGCCATTCTCTTGGTGCTCGTGGCGCATCAAGCTCGCGCAGAGCCGACCCATGCGCTCGATCTCGTCGCTGCCGCCCGCGCGCAAGTCGGCGTCACGCTGCTCTACGATCCCAGCTATCGGCGGATTGCCTATCCGATGGGCGACGTGCCGCTGGAGCGCGGGGTGTGCAGTGACGTCGTGATCCGCGCCTTCCGCTCGCTCGGCATTGACCTGCAGCAGGAGCTGCATCGCGACATGAAGCGGCATTTCGCCGCCTACCCGACGACCTGGGGCCTCGCCAGGCCGGACCGCAACATCGACCACCGCCGCGTGCCGAACCTCGCGACCTGGTTCAAGCGCCAGGGTTACGGGCTGCCGCTCAGCCAGGACGCCGCGGCTTATCCGCCCGGCGACATCGTCACCTGGGTTCTGGGCGGCGGACAGCCACATATCGGCATCGTGTCGGACCGGCGGTCGGAGGACAGCGCGAGGCCGCTGGTGATCCACAATGTCGGCTGGGGTGCCAGAGAAGAGGATGCCTTGTTCGAATACCGGATTACCGGCCATTTTCGGGCCTTCTAGGCCGATTTTCAGCCCCTTCCCTGCCGCCCGGAACCGGCTAGAATGCCGCCGATTCCAGCCTCAAGGCTAAACCCAAGGACCTGCAAATGACCACTGACGCCGCCGCGCTTCGCGGCAATTGGAATTACCCGACCTCGGTCAAGTTCGGCTGCGGCCGCATCAAGGAGCTCGCCGATCACTGCAAGGCGCTCG
Source organism: Dongiaceae bacterium (assembly GCA_035251915.1). Lineage (GTDB taxonomy): Bacteria > Pseudomonadota > Alphaproteobacteria > Dongiales > Dongiaceae > Dongia_A. The sequence continues at coordinate 2,903 of DATFDU010000144.1, forward strand.
GCATGAAGCGGCCGCTGCTGATCACCGATCCCGGCCTCGCCAACCTGCCGATGATCAAGGATGCGATCGCGCGCAACAACGAGGCCGGCGTGCCGACCGGGCTCTTCAGCAACGTGCAGGGCAACCCGACCGGCAAGAATGTCGAGGACGGCATCGCCGCCTACAAGGCCGGCGGCCATGACGGCGTCATCGCGTTCGGCGGCGGCTCCGCGCTCGACGCCGCCAAGGCGGTCGCGCTGATGATCGGACAGAAGCGCCCGATCTGGGACTACGAGGACATCGGCGACTGGTGGACCCGGGTCGATCCCAACGGCATCGCCACCATCATCGCAGTGCCGACCACCTCGGGTACTGGTTCGGAGGTCGGCCGCGCCTCGGTCATCACCGACCAGGACAATCACGTGAAGAAGATCATCTTCCATCCGAAGATGCTGCCGTCGATCGTGATCGACGATCCGGAGCTGATCGTCGGCTTGCCGGCGCACATCACCGCCGCCACCGGCATGGACGCGCTGTCGCACTGCCTCGAGGCCTATTGCGCGCCCGGCTTCCATCCGCTGGCGGACGGCATCGCGCTCGAAGGCATGCGCCTGATCAAGGACGCGCTGCCGACGGCGGTGAAGGACGGCAAGAACCTGGTCGCGCGGGCCAACATGATGGCGGCGGCCAGCATGGGCGCGACCGCGTTCCAGAAGGGCCTCGGCGGCATGCATGCCATCAGCCATCCGCTCGGCGCGCTCTACAACACCCATCACGGCCTCACCAACGCGGTGGTGATGCCCTACGTGCTGGAATACAACCGCAGCGCCATCGACGAGAAGCTGACGCGCCTCGCCCGCTACCTCAACCTGGCGAACCCGTCCTTCAAGTCGCTGCTGGGCTGGGTCCTCGCCCTGCGCAAGGAGATCGGCATCCCGCACACGCTGAAGGAGATCGGCGTCGACGACAAGCAGGT
>DATFDU010000145.1:0-6470 GCA_035251915.1 Dongiaceae bacterium
TTGCCTCGTAGGTCGATGGCGACGATGTCTTCCGCCTTATCGCCGTCCAGGGAAGTCTCCACGATCTTCAGAAGATCCTGGGTCTTGTCTGCAGCCGGCTTGGCGGCTGCCTTACGCGTGCGAGGAATGGTAGCTACCTCCTTACCCGGCGGCATCGGCATCCGCCGGCCTGTTGGCCTACTCACCCGGTTTGGCCTTGCCCGCCTGCTTGCGGGCTCGCTCGGCGCGGATCGCCGTCGCCGAGATCGGGTTCAGCCGATGGTGCACAAACACCCAGGCCGGTGCCGGAGTTGCCGCCAGGGTCTTCAGCGCCGCTTCGCGCCGCCGCGACTGCCGGAAACGCCGGGCCGCCAGGGAAGTCAGTGCCTTGATAGTATAGGTAGGCCGGTCGAAAACCGCAATTGGCGTCAGGTGAAAGATTCGTGTCCAGTCGCGCCAGGAAGCAATTTGCGCCAAATTGTCGGCGCCCATCAGCCACACGAACCGGTATGACGGAAAGCGCGTCACCAGCTTACGCAAGGTGTCGGCGGTGTATTGCGTCCCGAGCTTGGCTTCGATGTCCGTGACCTTGATGCGCGGGTGATCGGCAACGTCCTGGGCGCTTTTCAGCCGCTCGGAAAACGGCGCCATGCCTTTTTGCGGCTTCAACGGATTTTGCGGCGAGACCAGCCACCAGATTTCGTCGAGATCGAGATAGGCGAGCGCCGCGAGGCTGATGTCGCGATGCCCATCATGCGCGGGATTGAACGACCCGCCCAGCAACCCGATGCGCCTATGTCCCCCCATGCGGCCTTGCGTATTTTCCGTGTCAGACAGTCACGTTTTGCGTGTTTCACGTGAAACATTGGCTCTCCCCAGCGTCATCCTGGACAGTCGCGCCAGCAGCGTGATCCGGGATCCATGCATCAGCCGCACGAGCCGCGGCGAAATGGATCCCGGCTCAAGGCCGGGATGACGGGAGAGAAGGGAGCGAGAGCGGTGCGTCATGCCAACGATCAAGGCCGCACCTGGCCGGTGCCGCGGACCTGGTATTTGTAGCTGGTGAGCTGCTCGCAGCCGACGGGACCGCGGGCGTGCAGCTTGCCGGTGGAGATGCCGATCTCCGCGCCCATGCCGAATTCGCCGCCGTCGGCGAACTGGGTCGAGGCGTTCCACAGCACGATGGCGGCGTCGATCTCCTGCAGGAAGCGCTCGGCCGCGGCCTTGTTCTCGGTGACGATCGCCTCGGTGTGCCTGGAGCCATGGCGCGCGATGTGGCGGATCGCGCCATCGACGCCGTCGACCACTTTCGCGGCGATGATGGCATCCAGATATTCGGTGTCCCAGTCGGCGTCGGTCGCCGGTTTCACGCGGTTGTCGGCGGCTTGGAACAAGGTATCGCCGCGGATTTCGCAGCCGGCGCGGATCAGGTCGTCGACGAGCACCGGGATCAGTCCCTTGGCGCGCGTGTCGAGCAGCAGAGTCTCGGTGGCGCCGCAGACTCCTGTGCGCCGCATCTTGGCGTTCAGCAGGATCTTGCGCGCCTTCTCCGGATCGGCATCGCCGTCGATATAGGTGTGGTTGTTGCCTTCGAGATGCATGATGACCGGGATGCGGCTCTCGGCGGCCACCCGCTCGATCAGTCCCTTGCCGCCGCGCGGCACGATGATGTCGACCAGGTCGTGCATGCCGAGCAGGATGCCGACCGCGGCGCGGTCGCTGGTCGGGACAGCCTGGATCGCTTCCGCCGGCAGCCCCACCTTGCGCAGCCCGACCTGCAGCGCCTCGATGATCGCGGCCGAGGAGCGCGCGCTTTCCGAGCCGCCGCGCAGGATCGCGGCGTTGCCGGACTTGAGACACAGTCCGCCGGCATCGGCGGTCACGTTGGGCCGGCTCTCATAGATGATGCCGATGACGCCGAGCGGCACCGCGACGCGCGCGATCTCGAGGCCGTTGGGCCGGTCCCACGCCGCCAGGGCGCGGCCGACCGGATCGGGCAGCGCGGTGATTTCCTCCAGCCCCTTGGCCATTGCCTCAACGCGCTTGGAGTCGAGCATCAGGCGATCCAGCATGGCGGCGCTGAGGCCCTTGGTCTTCGCATCGACCATGTCGGAGGCGTTGGCTTCCAGGATACGCGCTTCGTTGGCGCGGATCGCTTGCGCCATCGCGCGCAGCGCATGGTTCTTGGCATTGGTGTCGGCGAGGGCCAGCCGTTCCGCAGCCGCGCGCGCGGCGCGGCCGAGGGCGCGCATCGCATTGTGCAGATCGGCAGTCGGGGCCTTCACCACGTTCATGACAGCACCAGGTCGTCGCGGTGGATCATCTCATCACGCCCGCGATAGCCGAGCAAGTCGGCGATTTCGTGGCTCTTGTGGCCCATGATGTGCTTGGCATCGCGCGCCGAATAGGCAACAAGCCCGCGCGCCACCTCGTTGCCGTCGAGATCGGCGACGACCACGGCATCGCCGCGCTCGAACCGGCCCTCCACCTTGATGATGCCAGCGGGCAGCAGGGAGCGGCCGGATTTCAGGGCGGCCAGCGCGCCGGCGTCGACCACCAGCGTGCCGGTGGGCTTCAGCGATCCGGCGATCCAGCGCTTGCGCGCGGTCTTCGGCTCGGAGGCGGGCAGGAACCAGGAGCAGGTGCCGCCGTCGAGGATCGCCTGCAGCGGGTTCATGCGGCGGCCGTCGGCGATCGCCATGCGGCAGCCGGCGCTCATCGCGATGCGCGCGGCGGCGAGCTTGGTCACCATGCCGCCGGAGGAATAGCCGGTGGGCGCTTCGCCGGCCATCGATTCGATGTCCGCCGTCATCTCGGTGATCTCGGCGATGTGGGTCGCGCTCTTGTCCTTGCGCGGATCGGCGGTGTAGAGGCCGTCGATGTCGCTGAGCAGCACCAGCGTATCGGCGCTGATCATCGCCGCGACGCGCGCCGCCAGCCGGTCGTTGTCGCCGAAGCGGATCTCCGCCGTCGCCACCGTGTCGTTCTCGTTGATGACGGGAACCGCGCCCATCTTGAGCAGCTGATTCAGCGTCGAGCGTGCGTTGAGATGCCGCCGCCGCTCCTCGGTGTCGCCGAGCGTCAGCAGGATCTGTGCGACCGTGATGTGATGCCGCGCCAGCGTCTCCTGATAGGCGTGCGCCAAGCGGATCTGACCGGTCGCCGCGGCGGCCTGCTTTTCCTCCAGGCGCAGTGTGCCGGTCTCAAGGCCAAGATGCCGCCGCCCGACCGCGATCGCGCCGGAGGAGACCAGGATCACGTCGGTGCCGCGCTCGCGCAGAGCCGCGACATCGTCGGCCAGCGCGTCCAGCCATTTGCGCCGGATGCCGCCGCTCTCCTCGTCCACCAGCAAGGCCGAGCCGATCTTGACGATCAGGCGCTTGGCGCTGGCAAGAGAGGCGGTGGTCCTGCGCTTCTCGGTCATTGCGCCGCCTCGATGGTGGAGGACTTCTCCTCTGCTTCCTTGGCGCGCGTCTCCTGGATCACCGCGATGGCGCGGCGCAGCAGCTCGGTGGTGCCGATCTTGGCGGCACCTGAGATCGCGAGCACCGGCGATGGCGCGTTCTTGGCGCGGCCCTTCTTGAGCTTCGCGGCCTTCATCAGCGCCTTGGTCTTGTCTTCGATGTCTTCCTCGCTCAACGCGTCGCACTTGTTGAGGCAGAGGATCTCCGGCTTCTCAGCCAGCACCGGCGAATAGGATTTCAGCTCGGCGCGGATGGTCTTGTAGGCCGCGGCCACATCGTCCTGCGTGCCGTCCACCAGGTGGATCAGCACGCCGCAGCGCTCGACATGGCCGAGGAATCGCGTGCCGAGGCCGGCGCCTTCGTGCGCGCCCTCGATCAGGCCGGGGATGTCCGCCAGCACGAACTCCTTCTCATCGACATGCACGACGCCGAGCTGCGGATGCAGCGTGGTGAAGGGATAATCGGCGATCTTCGGCTTGGCGCGCGTCACGGCGGCCAGCAGCGTCGACTTGCCGGCGTTGGGCAATCCAACGAGTCCGGCATCGGCGATCAGCTTCAGGCGCAGCCAGATCCAGCGCTCCTCGCCCGGCCAGCCGGGAGTCGAGTGGCGCGGCGCCTGGTTGGTGGAGCTCTTGAAATGCGCGTTGCCGAAGCCGCCGTCGCCGCCCTTGGCGAGCACGACCCGCTGGCCCGGCCTGGTGAGGTCAAACAGCAGCGTCTCCTTGTCCTCGTCCAGGATCTGGGTGCCGACCGGCACGCGCATCAGGATGTCGTCGGACTTGGCGCCGGAGCGCAGCTTGCCCATGCCGTGATGGCCGCGCCGGACCTTGAAATGCTGCTGGTAGCGGTAGTCGATCAGCGTATTGAGGTTGGGCACCGCCTCCACAATGACGTCGCCGCCCTTGCCGCCGTCGCCGCCGTCCGGCCCGCCGAACTCGACGAACTTCTCGCGATGAAAGCTGACGCACCCGGCACCGCCGTCGCCGCTTTTCACGAAGATCTTGGCTTCATCGAGGAATTTCATGGTCGCGTCAGTCTGCTTTGAACAAAGAAAAAGGGGAATGGCACGCTTGCCATTCCCCTTTGTCCGTCTCGTGAATGGCCGCGCTGGGAGCTAGTCCCGCGCCGATCGCATTCAGTTGCTCGGCTTCACCGAAACGAAGGTGCGGCCGCCGCTGGAGTGCTTGAAGCTGACGGTGCCGGTCGCCTTCGCGAACAGGGTGTGGTCCTTGCCGATGCCGACGTTGGCGCCGGGGTGGAACTTGGTGCCGCGCTGACGAACCAGGATGTTGCCGGCGAGGACTTCTTCCGCACCGAACTTCTTGACGCCGAGGCGCCGGCCGGCGGTATCGCGGCCGTTGCGGGATGAACCGCCTGCTTTCTTATGTGCCATAGCTCGAACTCCCTACGCAGGTCCGCTCAGGCGGCCTTGATATCGGTGATGCGCAGCACCGTCTGGAGCTGCCGGTGGCCGCGCTTGCGGCGGTAGTTGTGGCGGCGGTGCTTCTTGAAGATCAGCACCTTGTCGGCCTGGGCCTGGTCCAGCACCTTGGCCACGACCGAAGCGCCCTTCACCAGCGGCGCGCCGACCTTCAGGTTGGTGTCTTCGCCCACCATCAGGATTTCGCTGAAGGTCACGTCGGCGCCGGCTTCGACTTCCAGCTTCTCGACCAGAATGACGTCGTTCATGGCGACCTTGTATTGCTTGCCGCCCGTCTTGATCACTGCGAACATGTTGTCCCGTCTCGATCTTTCCCGACCAGGCGAAAGCCGCCCTCGGGGCAAAAAACAGGGGCCGCCTGCCCGGATTTCCGGGGCGGCCCGTCCAAGGCGCGGGAATATACAGTGGGAAGGCGCACTGTCAATTGGATTCCCGCCCGCGCCAGGGGCTGCGGCACACCGCCCGTCGCTGCACAAGATATTGAAATAATTGAACTATCTCTTGATCGGGAGCGGCATGTCGAGGTGCAGGGGCTTGGTGACGGGCATGGCGATGGTGCCCTTGGCCTCCAGGCCGATGACCGAAAGCGCGCCGGTCGCGGCATTCATGACCGCGGCAAGCCTTGTAAACCGGTTGAGGACGGGCGGACGCAGCCAGCCGAAGCCCTGGCCCAGGTCGGCCTGCTGCGTCGTGGCGCGCAAGGCGTGCCAGCGCTTCTCGCTGTCGATGCCACGCGAACGGCCGCGCCGCCACTGGCTGTTGGCCCAGTGGTTGGCCATCACCTCGTTGCCCTCGAACACGAACGATTTCTCCTCCTGGCGCTCGATCACGCACGCCTCGCCCTTGGCGCCGGAGATCGCGAACAGGCAGGGCATGGCGATCGGCGTCTCGCGCAACACCTCGACCGCTTCGTCGAAATTGCTGCAGGTCTCGAACACCAGGCGCAGCAGATGGGTCGGCAGCATGGCGCTGGTGCCGTTGACCTTGATGCGGTCGATCAGCCAGTCGAACGGCAGCAGATAGGTGCGGCGGCGCAGCGGCGCCTGGTTGAGCGCGGCGGCGAAGCGGCCCGGCGCCAGCGCGGTCAGCACGCCGACGAAGCCGGGCCAGGTGACGTTGAGCCACGAACCCGCCGGGCTGCGATGGCGCGCGACCACGATCTCCGGCCCCATGCCGTCCAGCCGCCAGTCGAGCACGCGCATCATCAGCGGCGCGACCGCGGCGGTGGTGCAGGCCCACTCGTACGAGCAGTTGAGCGCATGCACGCCGGCGCCGGGCAGGCGCTTAGCGATATGCTCGATCTCCGGCACATAGGGCGAATCGTTGCGCGCCACCCATTGGCGCGAGCGCCAGTCGAGAAACGCCACCACCGGCGGCGTATAGCTGCGCTTGGCAACGGCGGCGAGACGGCGCGCGCCCGCGGCCGTCAGCTCGAACAGCCGCTCCGCTCCGCCCTCATCGCAATCGATGATCGGGATCTCCGGCAAAAGGGCGTAGGGGTCGCGGTATTGCATGGTGCTAGCGTCGCTCCAGCGCCACCAAGAAACGGCGCCGTGCCCCTTCCCCCCTTGTGGGGGAAGGTAGGG
>DATFDU010000146.1:0-2089 GCA_035251915.1 Dongiaceae bacterium
AGCACCAGGATGGCGAACACGATCAGCCCGATGACGTAGTTGCCGCCCATGATGAAGCCGCCGAAGGCTTCGATCACATGGCCGGCGGCATCGGTGCCCTCGTGGCCGTGGGTCAGGATGAGTCGCGTCGTCGCCAGGTTGAGCGACAGCCTGGTCATGGTGACGATCAGCAGGATGGTCGGAAAGGTGCTGAACTCCAGCGGCTTCTGGATGAACAGCACCACCATCAGGATGAGGACCGAGATGGTGATCGAGAAGGCGAGGCTGACGTCCAGCAGCCAGGCCGGCATCGGCAGGATGAGGACGGTAAGGATACAGATGAGGCCGGTGGCGAGCAGGATCTCGCCACGGCGCAGCGTCTTCGAAAGCTGGCCGACCCAGGCCGGCGCGCGCGCGCCGGCGCCTGGATTGCTATTGCCGGTATCCGCCATTTATTCCGATCCCTATTGACTGGAACCAGCGATCAAGCGACCGAGAAGTGATCGCTCTCGCCGTGCGCGCCGGGGACCGGAACGCCCTCTTCGTTGTACAGCTTCAGCTTGTTGCGCAGGGTGCGGATCGAGATGCCGAGGATATTGGCGGCGTGCGTCCGATTGCCCAGGCAATGCTGCAGCGTGTCGATGATGAGGTCGCGCTCGACCGCGGCGACCGTGCGGCCGACCAGCGCGCTGGTGACGCCGTTGGCCGCAGCCTTGGCGTTGGCGGGCCCCGCCGCGGCCGCTGCGGCCTGGGGCTGCAACGCCGAAACCGGGATGCCGCGGCCGCCGGTCAGCATGATGGCGGCGGATTCGATCACCGAACCCTGCGCCAGCAGGACAGCGCGATGCATGGTGTTTTCCAGCTCGCGGACATTGCCGCGCCATTCGTGGGCACGCAGCGTGTCCATGACGTCCGGTGCGATACCGGTGATCCGGATGCCGTTGGCCTCGGCGTATTTCTTGGTGAAATGCTCGGCCAGCGCGGGGATGTCCGCCGGCCGATGCCGCAGCGACGGCAGCTCCAGCGCCATGACGTTGAGGCGGAAGAACAGGTCGTCGCGGAAGTTGCCCTTGCGCACCTCTTCCTGCAGGTCGCGGTTGGAGGTGGCGAGCAGGCGGATGTCGACCTTCACCGGCGTGGTGCCGCCGACGCGGTCGATCACGCGCTCCTGGATGGCGCGCAGCAGCTTGGCCTGCAGGCGCGGATGCATCTCGCTGATCTCGTCCAGCAGCAGGGTGCCGCCGTTGGCTTCCTCGAACTTGCCGATGCGGCGCGCGATGGCGCCGGTGAAGGAACCCTTCTCGTGGCCGAACAATTCGGATTCCAGCAGGTTCTCCGGAATCGCCGCGCAATTGACCGAGATGAACGGCTTGTTCGCCCGCTTGGAATGCGCGTGAATATAGCGCGCCATCACTTCCTTGCCGGTGCCGGATTCGCCGGTGATCATGATGCTGGCGTCGGACGGCGCGACCTGGTCGGCCAGCTTCAGGACCGCCTTCATCGCCGGATCCCGGTAGACGAGGGCGGAGCTTTCCTCGGCGACCGCGGCCAGCACGGCGGCGATCAGCTCGGCATCGGGCGGCAGCGGCACGTATTCCTTGGCGCCGGCCTTGATCGCCTTGACCGCGGTCTCGGCGCTGGTGCCGATGCCGCAGGCGACGACCGGAATGTTGATGCGCTCGTTGCGCAGGCAGTCGATCATGCGCTGGATGTCGAGCGCGACGTCGAACATGATGAGGTCCGCGCCCTGGCCGTTGCGCAGAGCGTGCAGAGCCTGGTCGACGCCGTCGACATGAGCCACCATCGCGCCGGAGCTGAGGGCGATCTTGCCGGCCGCGGTGATGTGGCCATCAAGGGATCCAACGATGAGAAGACGCATGGCTTGCTCCTGGTGCTCTTGCGGTTTTGGCCGCGCTTAAAGGGTCAATCGAAGTAGCGGATCTGCTGCCCGGCGGGCAGCACGGTGTTCAGCAGCATCTCGAGGCGGCGCGGATTCTCCTGCCGGCCCATCGAGGCGACGCCCATGGTGTAGATCTGGCTGACCAGCTGCTCGACCGTCGCGTTGCGCTCCAGCTTGCTGGCGAGCGGCAGGAACACGACGTTGGCCATC
>DATFDU010000147.1:0-3612 GCA_035251915.1 Dongiaceae bacterium
TCGAAGTCGCTGTCGTCCGAGGCGCGCACGAAGCCGCCGACATAGTCGCCGCAGCCGGTCATCAGGCCCTTCATCTCGGTCTCCATCGGACCGGCGACGATCAGCATCGCCCGCTCATGGGTCTCGCGATCGACCATGCGCCGGCCGGCGCTTTCGCACTCGGTGGCATGCTTGATGGTGAACAGCGTGTCCTCGACCTCGGCATTGTCGGATTCGAGCTGCGCCATCAATGTGCGTGACACGGTCTCCGCCGTGCCGTCGCCATGGCTCTCGGCGATGCACATCGTGGTCGGGAGCGCCGACTTGCGGCGCATTTCGCTGATCTGGTCGGTGATGATGTTGTAGAGGATGACATCCTTGGCCGCCATCGGGGCCTGCTTGGGGCGGGTGGCTTCGGCCACCAGCACGATGGGCGCGTCAGCCGGCTGCACCGTGGAGGCCTTCGGGAGCCCGATGGAGTCCGGGGCGGCCATGGCGCTGGCGCCCAAGGCGAGCGGAAGGGCAATGGCCGCAACAGCGGAAAGAACGGTCGTACGGAGCATGCAAGGGCCTCCAGCTTGGCTGGACAGCGCGCGTGTGCGCCCTGCCCGGTTTCACAGGGCCCCCATCGATTACGAACCAGCCACCATTCCCGTCCGCCTGGTGCTCGCCGGCCTGTCCCTTGGTGGATACCCGGGTTCCCAACCGGGCATCGCAGACAGCGCCAGAGATGCTGATTCGCGCGTTAATACTTTTAGTTAGAATCCTTAAGAATTGGTAAGGATAGTTGTGACAAGGCAGTGTTCTGACCGATGCGCATGACACATCGGCGTCACAGGGTGTGCGTTTTCGTGGAAGAGAAAACCGCGGCCCGGGGGTTGGTTCCCCGGCCGCGGCTGACATGACCGTGATCGCTTAGAACAAGCCGAGGACCCTCAACGTTGCCTCGTCCGGAAAATTTAGGCGTCGACCGGCTCGACGGTCTCCTCACGGGGCGAGGACTTGCTCTCGACGATCTCGAAGGTCAGCTTGTCGGCCTCCTTATCGAGGCCGATGCGGACCGTCCCGCCCTTCTCCAGCTTGCCGAACAGGATGTCCTCGGCCAGCGACTTCTTGATGTTCTCCTGGATGACGCGGGCCAGCGGGCGGGCGCCATAGAGCGGATCGAAGCCCTTCTGCGCCAGCCATTTGCGTGCCTCGTCGGACAGGTCGATGGAAACATGCCGGTCGGCCAGCTGGGCCTCCAGCTGCATGACGAACTTGTCCACAACCTGGGCCACCACCTCCGGCGGCAGATTGCTGAAGGCGATGATCTGGTCCAGGCGGTTGCGGAATTCCGGCGTGAACATCCGGTTGATCGCCTCCTGGTCCTCGCCCTCGCGCCGCTCGCGGCCGAAGCCGATGGCGGCCTTCGACATCTCCTGCGCGCCGGCGTTGGTGGTCATGATCAGGATCACGTTGCGGAAGTCGACGATCTTGCCGTTGTGGTCTGTGAGCTTTCCGTGATCCATGACCTGGAGCAGAATATTAAAGAGATCCGGATGTGCCTTTTCGATCTCATCCAGCAACAGGACGGAGTGCGGGTGCTGGTCGATCGCGTCGGTCAGCAGGCCACCCTGGTCGAACCCGACATAACCCGGAGGGGCGCCGATCAGCCGCGACACCGTATGCCGCTCCATATACTCGGACATGTCGAAGCGGGTGAGTTCGATCCCCATGCACAGCGCCAGCTGCCGGGCGACCTCGGTCTTGCCGACGCCGGTCGGGCCGGAGAACAGGTAGCAGCCGATCGGCTTTTCGGGTTCACGCAAGCCGGCGCGGCTGAGCTTGATCGCGGCAACGAGGGCCTCGATCGCCTTGTCCTGGCCGAACACCATGGTCTTCAGGTCGCGCAGCAGGTTCTTCAGCGTGTTCTTGTCGTCCTTGCTGACCGACTTGGGTGGGATGCGGGCGATGGTGGCGACTGTCGCCTCCACGTCCTTCACCGTGATGGTCTTCTTGCGCTTGGATTCCGGCAGCAGCATCTGCGCCGCGCCGACCTCGTCGATCACGTCGATCGCCTTGTCCGGCAGCTTGCGGTCGTTGATGTAGCGGGCGGCCAGCTCCACCGAGGCGCGGATCGCCTCCTGCGTGTAGCGCACCGAATGGTGCTTCTCGTAGTACGGCTTCAGGCCGCGCAGGATCTTCACCGCATCCTCGACCGACGGCTCGTTGACGTCGATCTTCTGGAAACGGCGGACCAAGGCGCGGTCCTTCTCGAAATACTGCCGGTATTCCTTGTAGGTGGTGGAGCCAATGCAACGCAGCTGCCCTGACTGCAGGGCGGGCTTCAGCAGGTTCGACGCATCCATCGAGCCGCCGGAGGTCGCGCCGGCGCCGATCACGGTGTGGATCTCGTCGATGAAGAGGATGGCGCCGTCGGTGGCCTCCAGCTCCTTCACCACCGCCTTGAGGCGCTCCTCGAAATCGCCGCGATAGCGCGTGCCGGCGAGCAGCGCGCCCATGTCGAGCGCGAAGATGGTGGCGTTCTTCAGCACGTCCGGCACGTCCCCATTGACGATGCGGCGCGCCAGGCCCTCGGCGATGGCGGTCTTGCCGACGCCCGGATCGCCGACATAGAGCGGGTTGTTCTTGGTGCGGCGGCACAGCACCTGGATGGTGCGGTTGACCTCGGATTCGCGCCCGATCAGCGGATCGATGCGGCCATCCTTGGCCTTCTGGTTCAGGTTGACGCAATAAGCCTCGAGCGCGTCGCTGCCGGTCTTCACGCCGCCGTTGCCTTCGGCTTCCGGGTCGGCGCCGCGCACGCGCCGCGGCTCGGACCGGCCGGGCGCCTTGGCGATGCCGTGGCTGATGTAGTTGACGGCGTCGAGCCGCGACATCTCCTGCTCCTGCAGGAAGAATACGGCGTGGCTCTCGCGCTCGGAGAACAACGCCACCAGGATGTTGGCGCCGGTCACTTCCTCGCGGCCGGACGATTGCACGTGGATCGCCGCACGCTGCAGCACGCGCTGGAAGCCGGTGGTCGGCTTGGCTTCGGCGTGATGGCTGCCGACGATGTTGCCCAGCTGGTTGTCGACATAGTCGCTGAGGTCTCGGCGCAGCCGCTCGACATCGACGTTGCAGGCCCGCATGACCGCGATCGCGTCTTGGTCGTCCACCAATGCCAGCAGGAGATGCTCGAGGGTGGCGTAGTCGTGCCGCCGGTCGTTGGCGTGGGCGAGGGCCCGGCGCAAGGTTTGCTCTAGATTCGGCGACAGCATTCTACCCTCTCCTTCGCTCCACCGGCGCTCGCCTCAGGGCCGAACGCCTCATTCCTTCTCCATCGTGCATTGCAGCGGGTGCTGGTGCCGGCGCGCGAAATCGATGGTCTGCGTGACCTTCGTCTCCGCCACCTCGTAGGTGTAGACGCCGCACACACCGACGCCGCGGTGGTGCACATGAAGCATGATTTCCGTCGCCGCTTCGCGACTCTTGTTGAAGAAGCGCTCGAGCACGTGGACGACGAACTCCATCGGCGTGTAGTCGTCGTTCAGCAGCAGAACGCGGTACATCGACGGCTTCTTGGTCTTGGGGCGCGTCTTGACGACGGTGCCGGTACCGGTTCCGGTACCGCCGGTCACGTCATCGTCG
>DATFDU010000148.1:0-5097 GCA_035251915.1 Dongiaceae bacterium
GTCGCTGGCCTCGATGCCGAAGGCCGCCTTGATGTTGCGCGCGATCGCGGCATAGGCGGCGCGCTTGGCCGCCAGGGTCCGGCCGGTGACCAGCGCGATCTCGATCACCATGCAGCGGTCGGTCTTGCCCGGCGGCGTCGGGAAATGCGCGGCGTCATAGGCGATGAGGCGGAAGCACCGGTCGTCCGGCGGGATCTTGATGCCTTCGACCAGGCCGTCCTGGATTGCCTGGAACAGCTGCGCATTGCGGCCTTGCAGCCAGTGATCGCGAGTCTCGATTCGCACCTGCGGCATGCGTCCCTCCTGCACCTGTCGCGCTGTGATCGCATGCGCCGAACCGGGTTGCAATCGGTTCGCTGATCGCCGACCATCGCCATCCCGCAACTGGAGAACGCCGCATCATGCCGACCGCCATCCGCTGGGACGCCCATTCCTGCCTGCCGCTGCTCAGCGGCATCGACATGGGGATATTGCGGCGGCACAAGAAGGCGGGCTTCGACTTCGTTTCGATCAATGTCGGCATGGACATGAACCCGATCGAGCAGGTGATGAGGACCATCGCCTGGTTCCGGTACTGGCTGAGCCGGCATCCCGACGAGTTCCAGCTGGTCGATACGCTCGCCGACGTGAAGGCGGCGAAAACGGCCGGCAAGCTCGCGGTGGCGTTCGACCTCGAGGGCTCCAGGATGCTTCTGGAAGATGTGGCGATGGTCGAGGTCTATCGTGACCTCGGCGTGCGGCAGGCGCACCTCATCTATAACCGCAACAACACCGTCGGCGGCGGCTGCCACGACGAGGATATCGGCCTCACCGCCTATGGCCGCAACGTGGTGCGCGCCATCAACCGCGCCGGCATCATGATGGACTGCTCGCACAACGGCGAGCGCACCAGCCTCGACATCATGGAGACCTCGGAGAAGCCGGTGATCTTCTCCCATGCCAACGCGCGCGCCCTGATCGACCATCAGCGCAACATCACCGACCGGCAGATCGACGCCTGCGCCGCCACCGGCGGCGTCATCGGCATCAACGGCATCCGCCTGTTCCTCGGCACCGAGGACAAGTTCGCCGAGCCGATGGCGAACCACATCGACTACATGGTGCAGCGGGTCGGATCCGACCATGTCGGCATCGGCATCGACATCTCGTTCGACCTCGGCCTCGACGACCATCCGAAGAACGAAGACCGCGCCTACTGGTGGCCGCCGAGCGGCCGCTACAACCGAACCCTGGTCGGCGGCGCCGGCCCCGAAGTGCTGCCCGAGATCGAGCAGATCCTGCGCAATCGCGGCTACGGCGCGAGCGATATCGACAAGATCTTCGGCCTGAACTTCATCCGCGTGGCGGAGCAGACATGGCGCCGATGAGCGACGATTGGCGCGCCCAGAATGCGCGGCACCTCAGCGGCCTCAAGCTGTACTTGGGCGAATGGAGTCGGCCAAATCCGACTTGGGATCACGATCACTGTGCGGGATGCTGGGCGAAGTTCGCTGACTACGATGGGCCGGACATTCAGCGATCTGGATATCATGTCGGCGACGACAATCCCAAAGGCGCCCGATATGAATGGGTATGCGTGGAGTGCTTCCGCGAACTGAAGGATGCGATGGGTTGGAGCTCTGGCGAGTCGACGTAGGACGACCCTATCCCTCCACGAACTCCAGCACCAAGCCATTCGCCTCCGTCGGCGGCACCAGGCAGCCGCGGGCGCTGGCATGGAAGGAAGCCCCGGCGTTCTTGAGCTGCGTGAGGCAGCGCGCCTTGTCGCCGACTAGCACCTTCATCGAAACCATGAACGGCACGTCGGGCATCGGCTGCAGCACCATGCCGGGATAGACGTGCGGCAAGGCATCCGGCTTCATGAAGCGCAGCGCGCCGGTGCCGCAGGAGACCGAGGTCATGTGGTCGGTCACCTTGACGCGGTCGGGTCCGAAAATCGGCAGATAGCCCATCGCCGCGCTCACCGGATCGGCGCATACCACCGTCGCCGACAGCAGGCGCTGCGCGCCGTTGGCGTGCGCCAGCCAGTCGGGCCGGCGGATGAGCTCCGGCGTCAGGTGATGGGTGACGAAGGCGCTCACCTCCGGCGTCGAGTCCGGCGGCAGGAACACCAGGCGGAACTCAGGCGTGACAGTGCCGGTCGGAAGCTCGAGGTCGCGCTTCAGCTGCTTGGGGCCGTCCGGCTTCAGTCCCGCCGCATCCAGCGCGTCGCGGCAGGCATTGGCGTCCGGCGTCGCGAAGGCGAGCCCGAGCAGGCCTTCGCGCTGCTCCAGCAGCTTGTCGAGGTTGTTGCTGAATTGGCTGGGATCGACGATGCCGAGCAGCTCGACATAGCCCTCCGCCAGCATCACGCAGTAGTTGCCGGTGCCCCAGCCGATGTGGCGGCCGCGCGGCGTGACCGTGAAGCCGAGCCGCGACCAGGTCGCGCGCGCCGCCTCCAGGTCACGCACGCCGACCAGGGTATGGTCGATGCCGGTGATGCCGCAGCAATCGAGCGCCATTAACTTCCGCCCCAAACGAAAACCGCCGCCGAATGTAAGCCACTCGGCGGCGGTCGTCATACTCCGATCTTGCGGTGGGCCCTAGTGAACGTTGGCCCAGACCTTGCGCTTGGTGGCATAAGCCAGCAGCGTGAAGATGACCAGGAACAGGATCGCCTTGATGCCGGTCCGGTGCCGTTCCTCGAGATTGCCCTCGGCGGCCCAGGTCAGGAACGCGGCAATATCCTGCGCCTGCTGGTCCAGGGGTGCCTCCTCGCTGTCCGACAACGGCGGCGGCATGGCGATCTGATGGCCCTTGAAGGCTTCGTTGTAATACATGCCTTCCGGAATGGTGACGCCGGCCGGCGGATCCTTGTACATGGTCATCAGGCTGAAGAGGTAGTCGGCGCCGTCATGGCCGAGGAAGCCGGCGCCGGCGCGTGCCTTGGCCATCAGCGACAGGTCGGGCGGAAGCGCGCCGTTGTTCCCCGCGCGCGCCGCCTGCTCGTTCGGGAACGGCGCCTTGAACCGGTCGGACGGGCGGCCCGGACGCTCGAACATCTCGCCGGCATCGTTGGGGCCATCCTCAACCTGCACCTCGGCCGCGAACGCCTTCACCTCGTCCTCGGTGTAGCCGATGTCCTGCAGGTCGCGGTAGGCGAGCAGGCTCATCGAGTGGCACCCGGCGCAGACGTCCTTGTAGATCACGTGGCCGCGCTTCAGCTGTTCCTGGTCGAACGAGCCGAAGAAGCCGTTGAAGCTCCAACTCTGGGTGTGGACCTCGGCATGATGGACCGGATTGGCCGCCACGATTCCCACCGCGGCGAGGCCGGCGACGGCCGTCACGACCGCGAGAACAATACGACGCTTCGACATCACGCCTTCTCCATCGGCTTGGCGGTGGCGTGTGCCACGTTCTTGCCGCCGCCCAGCACGGGCTTGCTGATCGACAGCGGCACCTGGCGCGGCGTCTCGAAGATCGAGAGCAGCGGCAGCACGATCAGGAAGTAGGCGAAGTAGTAGAGCGTGCCGAGCTGGCCGAGCCGCACGATCTTGATGCCGAAGTCGCCGCTGGCCGCATTGACGCCCCACATCTCGCCCACGTCATTCAGGGCCTGGTCGTGCGCGATGCCTCGCACTTCCGCGACGCGGGCGGTGAAGGTGTCGGCGTCCACGATCTCGAAGGAGAACGGCATCCAGTACGCTTCCGGCGGATACTTGCCGCAGAACATCAGGATCACGCAGTCGAACACCAGGATCCAGAAGAACCACTTGAACACCGGCCGGAAGGTGCCGGCGCGCACCGGCGAGCGGTCGAGCCACGGCAGAACGAACAGGATGAGGATCGAAGCGAACATCGCAACGACACCGAGCAGCTTGTCCGGGATCGAGCGCAGGATGGCGTAGAACGGCAGGTAGTACCATTCCGGCACGATGTGCTCCGGCGTCGAGAGCGGATTGGCGAGCTCGTAGTTCACCGGATCGCCCAGCGCGTTCGGCGCCCAGAACACCCAGAAGGCATAGAACATCATGAAGATGCCGAGCCCGAACGTGTCCTTCACCGTGTAGTACGGATGGAAGGGGATGGTGTCCTGCGGGCCCTTGGTGTCGATGCCGAGCGGGTTGCTGGAGCCGAAGCGGTGCAACGCCATGATGTGCACGATCACGACCGCCAGGAT
Source organism: Dongiaceae bacterium (assembly GCA_035251915.1). Classification (GTDB taxonomy): domain Bacteria; phylum Pseudomonadota; class Alphaproteobacteria; order Dongiales; family Dongiaceae; genus Dongia_A. The sequence goes on from DATFDU010000148.1 coordinate 4,160, forward strand.
CACGAACGGCAGGAGGAAATGCAGCGCGAACATGCGGTTCAGGGTCGGGTTGTCGACCGAGAAGCCGCCCCACAGCAGCGTCACGATGTCGTCGCCGATCACCGGCACAGCCGAGAACAGGTTGGTGATGACGGTGGCGCCCCAGAAGCTCATCTGGCCCCACGGCAGCACGTAGCCCATGAAGGCGGTCGCCATCATCAGCAGGTAGATCAGCACGCCCAGCTGCCACAGCAGTTCGCGCGGCGCCTTGTAGGAACCGAAATAGAGGCCGCGGAAGATGTGGATGTAGACGACGATGAAGAACATCGACGCGCCGTTCATGTGGAGATAGCGCAGCAGCCAGCCCCAGTTGACGTCGCGCATGATGCGCTCGACCGAGTTGAAGGCATGGTCGACGTGCGGCGTGTACTGCATCGCGAGGATGATGCCGGTCACGATCATGACGATCAGCATGAAGCCGGCGAGCGAGCCGAAGTTCCACCAGTAGTTCAGGTTCTTCGGCGTCGGATATTCGTACGCCTCGTGATGCAGGTAGCTGAAAATCGGCAGGCGGTGATCGATCCAGCGGATGACGGGGTTCTTGAAAACGGGAGCAGCCATGATCGTTTCTCCTCCCTTAGCCGATCGTCACGAGCGTGTCGGACGTGAAGGTGTATTGCGGCACCTCCAGGTTGGTCGGCGCGGGGCCGCGGCGGATGCGGCCCGAGGTGTCGTATTCCGAGCCGTGGCACGGGCAGAACCAGCCGCCATACTGGCCGCGCGGCTCCGACGGCTTCTGGCCCTGCGGCACGCAGCCGAGGTGGGTGCACACGCCGACCACGATCAGCCATTCCGGCTTCTCGACGCGATGGTCGTCGGTCTGCGGATCGCGCAGGGTGTTGATGTCGGTCGCCTCGGCGGTCTTGATCTCTTCCGGCGTGCGATGGCGGATGAAGACC
>DATFDU010000149.1:0-5740 GCA_035251915.1 Dongiaceae bacterium
TTCAAAAAGACCGGCATGTCGAGGCGAGAGCGAGATGAAACGTTCCGCCGATCGTCGAAGAGTGCCGGTCTATCAGGGAAGGGGTTGGGCTGGGCTCATGACCGCGAGCGGCAGCGCGTTCGTCAATTTCATCGACGTTCAGAAATCGTACGACGGCGAAACCCTGGTGGTGAAGGACCTGAACCTCGCCATCCGGCGCGGCGAGTTCTTGACCCTTCTCGGGCCATCCGGCTCCGGCAAGACCACCACGCTGATGATGCTCGCCGGCTTCGAAGTGCCGACCCATGGCCGCATCGAGCTCGACGGCCAGGAGATCAACGACCTCGCGCCGCACAAGCGCAACATCGGCATGGTGTTCCAGAACTATGCCCTGTTCCCGCACATGACGGTCGAGGAGAACCTGGCGTTTCCGCTCGCCGTCCGCAGGCTGCCGAAGGCGGACATCGACAAGAAGATCGAGACTGCCCTGTCGATGGTGCAGCTTTCCCAGATGCGCAAGCGGCGGCCGGCGCAGCTGTCCGGCGGCCAGCAGCAGCGCGTGGCCCTGGCCCGCGCGCTGGTGTTCGATCCCAAGCTGGTGCTGATGGACGAGCCGCTCGGTGCGCTCGACAAGCAGCTGCGCGAGCACATGCAGCTGGAGATCAAGCACATCCACCAGAGCCTCGGCGTCACCGTCGTCTACGTGACGCACGATCAGAGCGAGGCGCTCACCATGTCGGACCGGGTCGCGGTGTTCAACGACGGCGCGATCCAGCAGCTGGCGAGCCCGGCCGATCTCTATGAGAAGCCGCAGAATTCCTTCGTGGCCCAGTTCATCGGCGAGAACAACCGTCTCAGCGGCGTGGTCACGGAGCTGAATGGCCGCGATTGCCGGGTGAAGATCGGCGAAGCGGGCGAGATCCGCGCCTTGCCCGTCAGCATCAGCAGCGTCGGCGCCAAGACCACGCTGTCGCTGCGGCCGGAACGGGTGCGCATCAACCCGACCAACGGCGCCTGCGCCAACCAGTTCGACGCCCGGGTGGAGGAGCTGATCTATCTCGGCGACCATACGCGGGCGCGGGTGCTGCTGCTCGGGAACAACAACTTCGTGATCAAGGTACCGAATTCGGAAGGCGTGCCCGATCTGGCGCCGGGCGCAACCATCCGCATCGGCTGGCGCGCGGAGGATTGCCGTGCGCTGGACGCGTTCTGACACCGGCCATCTGCGGTTCCACCGGCCCGGGACCGTTGGGGGATGGGCGACAGCAATGGCACAGCAATCGGGCCGCTGAAAAAACATGGAGGTTCGCGTGAAAAACATCCTCAGTCTTACGGTCAGCGGCTTGGCCGCCGCCGTTGCCTTCGGCACGGTCGACGTGCCGAGGGCGTCGGCCGCCGAACAGCTCACCATCGTGTCGTGGGGCGGCGCCTATCAGGAGAGCCAGCGCAAGGCGTACTACGAGCCGTACATGAAGGAGAAGGGCGTCAAGATCGTCGAGGAGGAATATGACGGCGAGCTTGGCAAGGTGAAGGCGATGAAGGAGGCCGGCAACGTCACGTGGGACGTGCTCGACGTCGACATGGCCCATGCGCTCGCCGGGTGCGACGAAGGGCTGCTCGAGAAGCTCGACTACTCGAAGATCGCGCCGATGGACAAGTTCCTGCCCGGCACGGCGGTGGAATGCGCGGTCGGCTCCATCGCCTATTCGACGATCTTTGCCTACGACGCCAACGTCTATAAGGAGAACCCGCCGACGACGCTGATGGACTTCTTCGACACCACGAAGTATCCCGGCAAGCGGGCGCTGCTGAAGAAGCCGTTCGGCAATCTGGAATGGGCCCTGGTCGCCGACGGCGTCGCCGGCGACGAAGTGTACGAGGTCCTGAGCACGCCCGAAGGCGTCGACCGCGCCTTCAAGAAGCTCGACAGCATCAAGAAGGACCTGGTCTGGTGGGAGGCCGGCGCCCAGGCGCCAGAGCTGCTGGCCAACGGCGAGGTGGTCATGACCAGCGCCTGGAACGGCCGCATCGGCAACGCGATCAAGGAAGGCAAGAACTTCGTGATCGTGTGGGACTACCAGGAGTTCGATTGGGACCTGTGGAGCATCCCGGCGGGAACGAAGAATCTCGACCAGGCCTATGACTTCATCAAGTTCGCCAGCGACCCGAAGAACATGTCGCAGCAGTCCAAATACATCGCCTACGCGCCGACGCACGTGGATGCGATCGCGCTGGTCGATCCGGCCATCGCACCGACCCTGCCGACCTATCCGGACAACATGAAGACCGCGATCACCACGGATTGGACCTTCTGGGCGGACAACAACGAAGAGCTGACCAAGCGCTTCAACGCCTGGCTGGCTCAGTAGCGTCGATGAGGTTCGGGGACGGCGCCGAGGCTTCGGCCCGGCGCCGCCCCGGCTCGCAAGGACCCGTTGCATGGCAGTCGCGGAGACAATGCCATCGCTGATGATCGATGGCGTTCCGTTGAAGGCAAGGCTCGCGCGCGCCGAGCGCTCCCGCAAGCTGAAGGCGGTGGGGCTGGTGCTGCCGTTGTTCGCCTTCGTCGTGCTCACCTTCCTCTATCCGCTGTTCGTCCTGGCGCACAAGAGCATCATCAACGAGGAAACGCTCGGCCGCCTCGATCGCACCAACGAGGCGCTGGCGAACTGGGACGGCGTGTCGCTGCCCGACGAGGCCGCCTTTGCCGCGCTCGCCGCCGACCTCAAGCAGGCGCAGGAGAAGCGCGAAGCGGGCGAGATCGCCAAGCGCATCAACAGCGAGTTCTCCGGCGCGATGTCCAGGTTCAAGGGCATCGCCCGGAAGGTCCACGCGATGGAATCCGGGCCCTACAAGGAGGTGTTCCTGGAAGCGGACAAGATATGGTCCGATGTGGCGCTCTGGCGCGTCATCAAGAGCGTCTCCAACCACTATACGCCGTACTACTGGCTGGCGGCGGTCGACCTGAAGCAGGGCCCGGAGGGGCTTGAGCGCATGCCGCCGGACCAGGCCGTCTTCATCGACGTCTATGGACGAACGTTCTGGATCGCGGGGCTGGTCACGTTCTTCACCCTGATCCTCGGCTTCCCGGTCGCCTACCTGCTGGCGACCCAGCCGGCGCGCCGGGCAAACATCCTGATGATCTTCGTGATGCTGCCGTTCTGGACCTCGCTGCTGGTGCGCACCACCGCCTGGTTCGTGCTGCTGCGCACCGAAGGCCCGCTCAACGATCTCGCCGAGTTGATCGTCAACAACCGGTTCGACATGATTTTCACCCGCTTCGGCACGCTGGTTGCCATGACGCATATCCAGCTGCCCTTCACCCTGCTGCCGATCTACAGCGTCATGAAGACGATTCCGCCGAGCCACGTGCGGGCCGCCCGTTCGCTCGGCGCCGGGCCGTTCCACGCCTTCTGGAAAGTCTATTTCCCGCAGACCGTCCCCGGCATCGCCGCCGGCTGCCTGCTGACCTTCATCCTGTGCCTCGGCTACTACATCACGCCGGCGCTGGTCGGAGGGCCGCGCGACCAGATGGTCAGCTACTATGTCGCCTATTACATGAACAACATCATCAATTTCGGCCAGGCCTCGGCGCTCGGCATCATGCTGCTGATCATCACAATGGTGCTGTACTGGGCCTATAACCGGCTGGTCGGCATCGACAAGATGAAGCTGGGATAGCCGCGATGAATCTTCCGTTCCTCGGCCTGCCGCCTTATGCCTCGCTCCACGAGCGCGCCTGGCGCCTGTTCTTCTACATTTTCTGCGGGCTGGTGCTGCTGTTCCTGATCTCGCCCATCCTGATCGTCGTCCCGATCAGCTTCAACGACAGCTCGTTCCTGTCGTTCCCGCGCGACAGCTGGTCGCTGCGCTGGTACGAGGAATTCTTCTCCAGCGCGCGCTGGACCACCGCGGTCAAGAACAGCGTCATCATCGCCTTCTTCAGCACCATCCTCGCGACCACGCTCGGCACGGTGGCGGCGCTCGGGCTGGCCAGGCCGAACTTCCCCGCGCGCGCTGCGGTGATGGCGGTGCTGATCTCGCCCATGGTCGTGCCGGTGGTGATCACCGCGGCGGCCTTGTATTTCTTCTATGCCAACCCGCTGATCTTCCCCGAGGAGCCGACCTTCGTCCTCAACAACACCTATCTCGGCGTCATCCTCGCGCACACGTTGCTGGCGACGCCGTTCGTGGTGATCACCGTGACGGCGACGCTGACCGGCTTCGACCAGTCGATGATCCGCGCCGGCGCCAGCCTTGGCGCGCCGCCGACCACGGTGTTCCGCAAGGTGATCCTGCCGCTGATCTCGCCCGGCGTGATCTCGGGCGCGTTGTTCGCGTTCGTCACCTCGTGGGACGAAGTGGTGGTGGTGCTGTTCGTCGGCAGCAGCGACCAGCGCACCCTGCCCCGCCAGATGTTCAGCGGCATCCGCGAGATGATCAGCCCGACCATCACCGCTGCCGCCGCCGTGCTCATCACGTTCGCGGTCATCATGCTGGTGACGGTCGAGCTGCTGCGCCGGCGGTCGGAGCGCATGCGCGGCATCCGCTGACCGCGGTATTGAGAATCGTTCGCAATTGACGTGGACAGAGCCCGCTTGGCGGGCTACAATGTCACCTGCCTTCATGACCTAGGGCTCGGATGTACAAGGACAATAGCCTGATTCCCAGCGAAGCAGTGCGGCTGGCGGCCCTTGGCCTGCTGGCGATGCGCCCGCGCGTCTATGCCGACCTGGCGCGCGACATCCGGCATTTTACCGCGCGCATCGTCGGCCCTTCGCTGGACCTGCTCGGCCCCTCGTTGGAATTGTTGAAGATCGAGGGCCTGATCGAGGCAGTCGATCCCAAGCTCCCGAACGACGCGCAGACTGTCGGCCTGACCAAGGACGGCGAGACCGAGCTGCAGCGCCTGATGACCGCCAACCTGCGCGGCCCGATGGGCGAGGTGAACAAGCTGATCGTCGCGCTCAAGCTCCACTTCCTCGACCTGCTCACGCCCGAGCAGCGCCGCCAGCAGCTCGAGATGCTGATGGAAGTATGCGACCGCGAGCTGATCCGCCTCAACGATTTGCGCGATCACCATGTCGACACCGACAGCGCCCTGCTGCCCTGGCTCGACCACGAGATCGAGGAAGCGCAACGCCGGCGCGACTGGTTCCTGAAATTGTGGGAAGGCCAGTAAGGCGCGGAACCATCGTCGCTGCCAACGTATATCAGGATGACGGCTCAACTCTCCTGGAGGTTCACATGGCGACCGACAAGAATGCGGAGCAAGCGATCAAGGGCTTGGCCCATGCCCTGGAGGCGGCGTGGAACCGCCATGACGCGCGCGCCTTGGTCGAACCCTTCGCGGAGGATGCGGACTTCACCAACGTGTTTGGCATGCTGGCGAAAGGGCGCGCCGCGATCGAAGCCCTGCATGCGCCGCTGTTCAAGACCATGTTCACCGACAGCCACCTCACGGTCTTGGAGACGCGGGTCCGCATGATCCGCCCGGACGTCGCGGCGGTCGACGTCAAGTGGACGATGACCGGCGCCCGCGACCCGCACGGCAATCCGTGGCCGGAGCGTGTAGGCCTGCTCAACTGGACTGTGACCCGGCACGGCGAACGCTGGCTGATCGACGTGTCGCACAACATGGACCTGCCCCTGCCCGATCTCGCAAAGGCGCAGGCGGCGCTATCGAAGGGATAACGCCGCACTAAATTGACCGTTATAGCGGTCATGGTAGCTATTTATGACCGCTATAGCGGTCAAAATT
>DATFDU010000150.1:0-13885 GCA_035251915.1 Dongiaceae bacterium
CTTGCCCTTGTTGTGGCTGGCGATCACCAGCTTGCGCTCGGTGAAGCGGCGCGGCACGCGCAGCACCTTGGCCATCAGCAGGCAGGGATTCTCCTCGTTCCACAAGGTCGGGAACACCTCCAGCGGCACGAAGCCCTCGGCGGCGTAGAAGCGGTGGGTGCGGGCATAGAGCCGGTCGCCGGCGCTCGGCGCCAAGGTCTTCACCGTGAGAACCCGCGTCGCCTTTTTCTTGAGATGCGCCTCGACCTCGGCCAGCAGCTGCTGGCCCAGGCCCTCGCGGTGATGCTCGGCGCGGATCGCGATCAGGTGCAGCTCGGCGGTGACGGGGAAATGCTGCAGCAGCGTGACCAGGCCTGCGACCTCGTCATCGCCCATCTTGTTCTTGCTGCGCGCCACCCACATGCGCAGGTCGCGCGCCTCGCGGCAGAACTGGTCGATCGCCTCCGGGATGCCGAACCAGTCCGGCAGCGATTCCAGCACATCGCGGCAGATGCGCTCCTTGGCATCGGGGTCGCGCTCGCGGCTGATGGTGTAGGCCATCCTTCGCCTCTTCCCGTCTACTCCAGGCCCAGCACGATGCGCTGCAGCCTGGTCAGCTCGGCGATGCCCTTGCGCGCATAGGCCAGCAGCTGCAGGAACTCCGCTTCGCTGAAAGGCGCGCGCTCTGCCGTGCCCTGCACCTCGATGATGCCGCCCTTGGCGGTCAGCACGAAATTGGCGTCGGCCTCGGCGGCGGAATCCTCGGCGTAGTCGAGATCCAGCACGGCGGCCTTCTGATGGATGCCGCAGGAGACCGCGGCGACCTGGTCGGCGAGCGGAATCTCGTTCACCGCACCCAGCTTCTTCATGTGGCGGAAGCACAGATAGAGCGCGACATAGGAGCCGGTGATGGCGGCGGTGCGGGTGCCGCCGTCGGCCTGCAGCACGTCGCAGTCGACCTTGATCTGGCGCTCGCCGAAGCCCTTGAGGTTGGTGACGGTGCGCAGCGCGCGGCCGATCAGGCGCTGGATCTCCTGGGTGCGGCCGGACTGCTTGCCCTTCGCCGCCTCGCGGTCGGTGCGGGTGTGGGTGGAGCGCGGCAGCATGCCGTATTCCGCCGTCACCCAGCCCTGGCCGCTGTTGCGCAGGAACGGCGGCACCTTGTCGTCGATCGAGGCGGTGCATAGCACGTGGGTCTCGCCGAACTTCGCGAGACACGAGCCCTCGGCGTACTTGTTCACATCGATCAGGAGCTCGACGGCACGCATCTCGTCCGCCGCCCGGCCGGATGGGCGCATGGGCATGTTCCTTAACAAACTTCGTTGAAATCGCGCGGACCCTACACGCGCGGGGCGGCGGAGTCCACAACCGCACGGATATTCAACCGCTGCGTGACGCCGGTCATATCGGCTGGCCGGCTTCGTGCCTACGTTGCATCCGGGTTCCAGGATTTCTTCCGAGTTCCAGCGCGGGTTCGCGAGGAGAAACATCATGCCCATCATCATCGATCCCGACCTGCTCGACGAATTTCTCCAGCTATACAACCCCATCATCGGCACCGCGGCCAGCGAGGCGTTGTACGGCACCGCCGTGCGCGACCGCATCGACGGCAAAGAGGGCAACGACTACCTCTACGGCGACGACGGCAGCGATTGGCTGATCGGAGGCAGCGGCAATGACGATCTCAACGGCGGCTACGGCCACGACAAGCTCGAAGGCGGCGAGGGCAACGACTATCTCTACGGCACCTACGGCCGGGACACGCTGCTGGGCGGCGCCGGCAACGACAATCTCTACGGCGGCGCCGACAACCAATTGATCGAAGGCGGCGCCGGCAATGATTATGCCTGGGCCGACGACGGCGATGACACGATCAGAGGCGGTGCGGGCGACGACCGGCTCTATGGCGACGGCGGCAACGATTCCCTGCGGGGGGACGAAGGCCAGGACCAGCTGTACGGCGGAAGCGGCCACGATTCCTTGAGGGGCTCGACGGGCGACCTGCTCTACGGCGGCAGCGGCAATGACAGCTTCTTTCAGGACGACGGCAGCGGCCTGATCGTCGCTTACGGCGATATCGGCGACGACCGGTTCTACATGAATGGCGATCTGGTGGTCGCGAAGGGCGGCGCCGGCCTCGACACCTACATCATCGACGAGGACTGGGAGGGCGGTGTCGGGTTCATCCAGGACTTCGACCTGGCGGAAGACTGGATCAGGATCGAGGAATTCACGGTCAACGCGATCTCGTTCTTCAAGGACGACGCCGGCAATCTCGCAATGAAGTTCGACAGCGGGGGCGAGCTGCACTTCAACAACATCGACTACCAGCCGGGCTACCTCTACTCGGACTTCAACATCTACGAATACGTCGAGCCGAACGCGTAGCCTGCATCAGCCCTTGAAGCGCCGGCTCTTCGACCAGCGGGTGCGGTCATAATACTCCGGCGGGCGCTTTTTCACCCAGGCGATGAACTGCGCCAGCGTCGTGTGGGCGCGCAGCTTGTCGAAGTCCGTGAAATCCTCCGCCAGCTCGCGTTCGCTCAGCATGGCGTGGATGGCGCGGTGGCAGATCTTGTGCATGGTCACGGTCTCGCGCCCGCCGTGGCTGCGCGGCATGGGATGGTGCTGGTCGAGGCTGGATCCCGCCACCATCGGCCGCTCGCAGAGCGGGCAGGGCCCTGCCGGATTGCTGCCTGGAGCCTTGACCCGCTTCCTGGTGCGTATCTTGCGCATGGCGCAGCACAGTGCCCCGGCGGTTTTCCGCTGACAACCGCATGTTGACGCCGACTCTGCCGCTTCCTAGATTCCGGCCATGGAGTTCGGGCCAAAAGGCGGAAAGGGCAATATCGGGCACCGGCCGGTGCTGGCCGAGATGTCCGAGCGCTCGCGCGAGATCTTCCGCCAGATCGTCGATGCCTATGTGGAGACCGGGGAGCCGGTCGGTTCGCGCACCCTGGCGCGCCGGCTGGGGCACCTGTCGCCCGCCACCATCCGCAATGTGATGTCCGACCTCGAGGAGATCGGGCTGCTGTTCGCGCCCCACACCTCCGCCGGGCGGCTGCCGACCGACCTGGGCCTCCGGCTGTTCGTCGATGGCCTGATGGAGGTGGGCGGCCTCACCACCGATGAGCGCGAGGCGATCGACGGGCAATGCAACGCCTCCGGCCGCTCCTTCCCGGAAGTGCTGGAGCAGGCGACCACCATGCTCAGCGGCCTGTCGCGCGCGGCCGGCCTGGTGCTGGCGCCCAAGAGCGACCGCGCCCTGAAGCATATCGAGTTCGTGCACCTGGCGCCGGGCCGTGCCCTGGTGGTGCTGGTGACCGAAGGCGGCATGGTGGAGAACCGCCTGATCGATGTGCCGATGGGTCTGCCGATGTCCACGCTGGTGGAGGCGACGAATTATCTCAGCGCGCGGCTGGTCGGGCGCACCATCGGCATGGCGCGCGAAGGCATCCTGGATGAGCTGACCAGCCAGCGGGCGGAGCTGGACCTCCTCACCCGCAAGGTGGTGGAAGCCGGCCTCGCCACCTGGTCCGACGGGGACCGCGGCGAGGGCGCGCTGATCGTCCGCGGCCAGTCGCATCTGCTGGACGACATCCAGGAGGCGGCGGACCTGGAGCGCCTGCGCTCGCTGTTCACCGCGCTCGAGACCAAGGAGCAGCTGCTGAAGCTGTTGGAGGCGGCGGACCAGGCCGAAGGGGTGCAGATCTTCATCGGCGCCGAGAGCAACCTGTTCGGCCTTGCCGGCTGCTCGGCGGTCATCTCGCCCTACCGGGACAGCAACCGGCAGCTGGTCGGCGCGGTCGGCGTCATCGGCCCCAGCCGGCTCAACTATGCCCGCATCATCCCGATGGTCGACTACACCGCCAAGGTGATCGGCCGGATTCTCGGTTAGCTGGATTCTGGGCTGATCGGCCGCACCGGCGGATCACTTGACCGGATTTAACGGTTGACCATCTATGCGGGGACCCTAAAACAGCCCCGAACAGACGGACATTGCTGGATCGCGACATGATCGACGACAAGGACCAGATGCCGGAGCCGGCCAACGACGCCGTGCCGGTCGACGACGGCACCGATATTCCCGCCGGCCCGGATCAGGAACTGGCGGCCGCCAGGCAGGAAGCCGCCCAGCTCAAGGACCAGCTGCTGCGCGCCCTGGCCGAGGCGGAGAATGTGCGCCGGCGCGCCCAGCGCGAGCGCGAGGACGCCGCCAAATACGCCATCGCCAATTTCGCGCGCGACGTGCTGCAGGTGAGCGACAACCTGCACCGCGCGCTGGACGCGATTCCCGCCGCTGCCCTGGCGGCGGACGAGGCGCTGAAGAGCCTGCACGAGGGCGTCAGCGCGACCGAGCGCCAGCTCGATGCCGCGCTGGAGCGCCAGCAGGTCAAGCGCATCTGGCCGATGGGCGAGAAGTTCGATGCCAACCTGCACCAGGCGATGTTCGAGGTGCCGACCCCCGACCAGGCGCCCGGCACCGTGGTGCAGGTGATGCAGGCCGGCTATCTGATCCACGACCGCCTGCTGCGCCCCGCGCTGGTCGGCGTCGCCAAGCAGCCGGCCGGCGACGCGCCGCCCGCGGGGACGGGCAAAGTCGATACGATCGCGTAAGCCAGAGAACAGAGATCAGAGAACAGAAGTCAGAATCTTTTTCTGATCACTGTTCTCTGTTCTCTGTCATCTGACATCAAGTCGGCTACGCCGACTTGATGTCGTGCAGGAAGCTGTCGACTTCCCGGCGCAGGGTTTCCGACTGCCTGGCGAGTTCGCCGGTGGCGGCGAGCATCTGGCCGGCGGCGTGGCCGGTGTCGCCGGCGGCCTGCGTCACGCCGGTGATGTTGGTCGACACTTCCTGCGTGCCGGCGGCAGCCTGCTGGATGTTGCGCGCGATCTCGCGGGTCGCGGCGCCCTGTTCCTCGACCGCGCTGGCGATCGACGAGGCGACGTGGTTGATCTCGTTGATGATGGTGGTGATGCCCTGGATCGCCTCGACCGAGTTCTGGGTCGCGCCCTGGATCGAGGCGATCTGAGCGGAGATCTCCTCGGTCGCGCGGCCGGTCTGGGTGGCGAGGTTCTTCACCTCCGAGGCGACCACCGCGAAGCCCTTGCCGGCCTCGCCGGCGCGCGCCGCCTCGATGGTGGCGTTGAGCGCCAGCAGATTGGTCTGGCTGGCGATGTCGCTGATCAGCTTCACCACCTCGCCGATCTTCTCGGCGGCATCAGCCAGGCTGCGGACCTGGCCGTTGGTGCGCTCGGCTTCCGCCGCGGCCTTGTTGGCGATGTCGGCGGACTGGCCGACCTGGCGGCTGATCTCGGCGATCGAGCCGGACAGCTGTTCGGTGGCGGCGGCCACGGTCTGCACGCTGCTGGTCGCCTCTTCGGAAGCGGCCGACACGACGGTCGCCTGGCGGCTGGTCTGCTCCGCGGTGGCGGAAAGCGCGGTGGCGCTGGCCTGCATCTCGCTGGCCGCCGACGTGACGGTCTTCAGCGCAGAGCTGACGCTGCTGTCGAACGCGGCGGTGCGCTTCTCCAGTATTTCGGCGCGCCGGGTCTTGGCCTCCTGCTCTGCACGTTGCTCGGCCGCCATCTGCTCGGTGCGGATCGCGTTGTCCTTGAACACCTGCATCGCGGCCGCCATGTTGCCGATCTCGTCCTTGCGGCCGAGCGCCGGGATGGCGACTGAATTGTCGCCGGCGGCGAGCGTCGCCATGGCGCCGGTCATCGCGTCCAGCGGCGCGCAGATGCTGCGCACCATGACGAAGATCAGGCCGGCCAGCGCAACGATGCCAACGAGCAGGGCGACAACGAGACCGGTTTCAGCAAGGTTCGTGGTGCCGTCTGCAGACTCCTTGGCGGACTGCGCCGACGCGGCGATCAGGTCGCTGAGCTTGCCCAAGCTCTCCTCGAGCTCTTCGAAGTTGGCGAGGAACGGCGGATAGGCTGCTTCGGCCGCGGGCGAGTCCTTTTCGGCCAGCGCGATCATGGATTCGGCTGTGCTGATGTAGGAATCCAGCTTCGGCTCGACCTCGGAGATTGCCGCGCGCACGTCCGCGCTGAGTGCGAGCCCCTTGTTGGCGGCGATCCGCTCGCGGAAATTCTGGCTGTGGTCGGCGAGGTCAGTCTTCACGGCCGCCAGGTCTTGCTTGTTGTTGTCGCGCGCGGCGCGCAGGGCGCCCAGTACGTCGGCGCGCAGGGCGTCGTGCATCATGTCGCTCTCGAGGTGGTTGCGCAGCGCGAGCGAGGTGACCACGACTCCGTCGAGTTCCTGCGCCTGCCGCGTGGTGCCCCAATAGCCAATGGCGCCGATGATCAGCGCGACCGCAGCCATCAGGCCGCCGAAGCCGTAGAACTTCTTCCGAATCGACAAGGCGTTGAACATCCGCGCGTTTCCTCTGCAGGCGCCAGGCGGGCGCATTTCGTCCCGGCTATGACGTACTCCGTTAGGCTTAAAATGAGGTAAACCGGCCCTATGCCATTCGGGCTAGGCGGCTGTAATTCCTAAGAATTTTCTTGACTGTGTTCGGCACCGATTGGCAGCGACCACGAACCTGCTTAAGACTGCCCCCGGTTCGGCCAGCGGGACATCATGACGATCGAAACAACCAAACCGGCGGCGCTCTCCAGCACGGATGCGCGCCGCGATGCGGCGGCGCGGCCGCAGCAGAGGCTGAAGGGTGCGCTCATCCTGTCCGCTGCGGTGCTTGTCACCGGGCTGCAGGACGCCTTTATCAAGGATCTCAGCGCCGCCTATCCGGTGTGGGAGATGCAGATCTTCCGCGGCGGTTCAGCGGCTTTGCTCATCTTCGGCTGGATCGTGCTCAACGGCGGCCTGCGGCAGCTTGTCGGCACGCGGCCCAGCCCGCTTCTGCTGGCGCGCTCCGCGATCCTGGCGATGGCAAGCCTCAGCTTCTATGTCGCCCTCGCCGGCATGCAGTTCGCCGACGCGGTCGCGATCTATTTCTCGCTGCCGCTGATGATCGCGGCGCTGTCCGGGTTCCTGATCGGCGAAAAGGTGCCGCCGCAGCGCTGGGTCGCCATCGTCGTGGCGTTCGCAGGCGTCGCGGTCATCGCCCAGCCGACCAGCGGCATCTTCAACCCGGCAACCCTGATCGCCCTGTTCGCCACCCTGTGCTACGCGGTCGGGCTGATGCTGACCCGGCCGGTCGGCATGCGCGTGCCCTCCGCCGTGATGGGACTGTGGCAGCTGCTGGCGTTCGTCACGACCGGCGCCCTCCTCGGGCTCGTCTTCGGCAGCGGCGCGTTCCACGACCCCGCCCACGCCAGCTTCAGCTACCTGACCCAGGGCTGGATCACGCCGACGCCGTGGCACCTGCTGCAAATGCTGACGTTCGGCGTGGCGGCCGCGATCGCCACCATTCTCTACACCGCCGGCTACAAGGTGGTGGCGCCGAGCTTCGTCGCGCCGTTCGAATACCAGAGCCTGATCTGGGCCAGCCTGTGGGGGTTCCTGATGTGGGGCGACGTGCCGGCGGGCACCACCTTCGCCGGCGCCGCTCTGATCGTGGCGGCGGGGCTGTGGATGATAATCAGAGAACAGATGTCAGAGAACAGATGACAGAAATGGCGGTGTCTGAGCGCGTGAATCCTGCTATCTGATCTCTGTTCTCTGATCACTGACATCTGGATCATGGCCCAACCCACCCGCCGCCGCCTGCCGCCGCTCAATGCCCTGCGCGCGTTCGAGGCGGTGGCGCGCTCGCTCTCCTTCACCAAGGCGGCGGACCAGCTGCTGGTGACGCAAAGCGCGGTCAGCCGGCAGGTGAAGAACCTGGAAGACATCCTCGGCGTGCAGCTCTTGAAGCGCAAAGGGCCGCTGGAACTGACCGAGGAGGGGCGCAAGCTGCTGCCGGTGCTGACCGGCAGCTTCGACAAGATCGCCGAGGTGATCGCCGGCATCAAGGCGACCCACGCCAATCCGCCGCTGACCCTGTCGCTGCCGCCGACCTTCGCGCGGAGGATGGTGATGCCGCGCCTCGCCGATTTCCAGCGCAAGCATCCGGATCTCGAGATCCGCATCGACACGCCGCCCAGCAACGTCGAGTTCGCATCCGCGCCGGTCGACATGGCGATCTTTTTCGGCAGCAACACGGTCGACGCGCTGATCGTCGACCTGCTGATGCGCGAGGAGTTCACTGCGATCTGCTCGCCGCGCCTCGCCGCCGGCGCCGGCAACGATCTCGCGCAGTTCGTCCGCTCGCGCCCGCTGCTGCATGTGCGGCAGGGCGAGGACCTCTATCAGTGCTGGAGCATCTTCGCGGCGCAGAACGGGCTCGAGGACTTGGCCGTCGATCGCGGGATCGTGCTGGAGACCGCGGATCTCGTGATCGAATCCGCGATCAACGACAGCGGCGTCGGCATGCTCGATCCGCGCCTGATTCCGGAAGAGCTCAAGTCCGGCCGCCTGGTCACGCCGTTCAAGACCGCGGTGAAATCCGGTCGTTCCTATTTCCTGGTGAGCCGCGTCGAGGAGATCGAGATCCCGCGCATCGCGGCGTTCCGCCAGTGGGTGATCGAGCAATTCAGAGAACAGATGTCAGAGAACAGAGGACAGAACAAGCTCAGCTGATTTCTGTTCTCTGTCCACTGTTCTCTGTCCTCTGCTACTCCGCCAGCAACTGGTCGAACAGCAACATCTCGGCGTCGCGTGGCACCACCTGGTCGGGGCGCGTCCACACGTGCGGGCGGCCGGCAATCTCGAGGTGGCCGCGGCAGGCGTGGCACTCGATCTGCAGCGTCAACGGGATCAGCAGGCATTCGTGTGCCACCGCGCGGCAGGCCTGCTTCAGCAGCTGGCTGCGCTCGGTGCGGTCGAGGGTGCCGGCGGCGCGCCGCACCGCTTCGTCCACTTCCGGGATTGCGGTCAGGCCGTAGTTGCAGGCGCCGAAGCCCTGTTCCGGATCGAAGCGGGCGACGAAATCGCGCAGCACCATCTCGGCATCGGGCATGAACGAGACCCAGCTCATCACGAACAGGCCGAAGCTCGGACTGGGATCGTAGCGCGCGAAGTCGCGCAGCGATCCGTAGGTCGGCTTGAGGCGGATGCCGACGGTCGCGAACTGCACGGTCAGGGCGCGCAACAGCTGGCGCCCGTCGGATTCGACATCCTCCATCGCCGCGACCGCCAGGGTCAGGCCGTCGGGATAGCCGGCGCTGTAGAGCAGGTGGCGCGCGAGGGCAGGATCGTACGGATCGGGATAGAGCGTGGGGTCGGCGCCGAAGAAATGCGACGGCACCGGGCTCGCCAGCACCTCGCCGCCGCCAAGCAAGGCGTGGCTCACTAGGAAATCGCGGTCGATCGCGAGCGACAAAGCGCGGCGCACGCGCACGTCGGCCAGCGGATTGGCATCGATCGGCGTGCCGTCCGGCCACCACGCCATGCCGCGCGCGCCGGGCAGGATGTTGGGCTGCAGGAAGAACACCGAATCCGACCTCGGCCGCAGCACGCGGATGGCGGAGCCCTGCTCCAGCTTGCGGGCGAGCGCGCGGCCGATCTGCGGCGTCACGTCGACCCGGCCGGAGATCAGCGCATCCTCCGCCTCGGCCGAGGTGCGGAAGCGGCGGCCGATCACCACCTTCCACTGCGCCGGCGTCTTGCCGGGCCGCGGATGCGCGATCAGGCGCAGGCCGTGTCCGCCGTAATCGACCAGGCGATAGGGGCCGGTGCCGATCGCGTGCGCGAGGCTGAAAACGCCGACCGGCAGGTTGCCGGCGCTGCGATGCACGATCGGAATGGACGCCAGCTGCTCGAGGAACAGCGGCGACGGCGCGCGGCGGCGCAGCACGATGGTGTGCTCGTCGGCCGCCTCGCACGCTTCCAGGTCCGGCGTGGTCGATTGCATCTCGCAAGTCGGATCGTCGAGCATGCGGCGGACCCGGCGGAAGGTGGCGAGCGCATCCTCCGCGGTCAGCGGATCGCCGTTGTGGAAGCGCGCCGACCGGTCGAGCCGGAACATCCAGGTGCGCGCGTCGATCTGGTTCCAGGAGCGTGCCAGCGCAGGCTGCACATGGCCGTGCTCGCCGATCTCGGTCAGGCACTCGAACACGCTGCCGACCAGGAAATAGTCGGCGTCCAATTGCTGCAAGAGGGGATCGAGCGCCGGCAGCGATTGCGTGAAGCCCATGGTCAGCAGCTCTGACTCGCCCGGCCGCTCCGGCCGGCGCTGGGTGCGCAGGTCGGGCAGCCATATCGTCATGCGCGTGCCCTTGCCGAGCTCGCTGTCGACGCTGATGCTGCCGCTGAGGCGGTTGACCAGCCCGGCGGTGATGTAGAGGCCAAGGCCGTGGCCGCCGGCCTTGCGCGCCTCGGTGCCGCCGATCGCGGCAAAGGCCTCGAACAACTGCGCCTTGCGGTCGGGCGCGATGCCGGCGCCGGTGTCGGTGACGGTGAGAAGCAGGCTGTTGTCCTCGTCGCGCACCACGGTGATCGCGACTTCGCCCTTGCGGGTGAACTTGGCGGCGTTGCTGAGCAGGTTGATGAGGATCTGCGCCACCCGCCGGCGGTCCGACGTGATGGTGCCGCAATCCGGCGGCAGGAACAGGATCAGGTTGTTGCCGTTGGCCTCGATCGCCACCCGCTCCAGCGCCGCCACCTCCTCGATCAGCGGCGCGACCTCGAACGGCTCGGCATCAATCTCGAGATTCTCGCTCTCGATCTGCTCGCTGGTCAGGATGTCGCCGACCAAGCCGATCAGGTGCTTGGCGGCGGCTTCGACGGTGGCGAGCTTGTCCTGCCGGCCGGCAGGATCGGCGCCGACCTCCGGCTGGCGCAGGAACTGGGCATAGCCGTAGATGGCGTTGAGCGGATTCTTGAGCTCATGGGCCAGGATGGCCATGAAGCGGCTTTGCGCGTCGCGGTCGGCGCGCATGGCCTCCGCGGCCTCGACCGCCCGCTCGGCGCGATGCAAGGACTCCGCCGCCACCGCCCAGGCCGCGCGCAGGCGCTCCAGGTCAGGTCGTTTGGGATTCGCTGCCCGGTCGTTTTCCGACACGCTCGCTGGTTCCGCAGTCATGCGTTGCCGAACCGCCTGGATCCGACTAAGCCCCTGATTCTCATGCACCAATCGATACCGAAGTGTTAACGATGCCGGCGTGAAGGCGCGGGCGTCGTCGAGACCGTCCCGGAGCAAGATTACTCCCCGGCGGGCGGTTCCCAAGAGGGAAATCGGTGAGGGTCGCTCAGGCCGTCGCCGGCTGCCGGACGGCGCGCAGGCGGCGCTGGGCCGCTTCGTGGTCGGCCACCGCATAGCAATAGCGGCAGCCATGGACGCAGCTGTCATAGGCGCCGATGTCGCGCGATTGCGCGCACAGGCAGCCCGGCCGGTTGCCCCTGGTGGCGGCGGCGATCGGCCGGCTGGCGACGTCGGCCAGGCGGGCGGCGTCGATGCAGCGGGCGGCGGGCGCGTTGGTCGCGGCGGCGAGCTCCGGCTGGGTGCAGAGGGTGAGGGCGATGGCGCGCTCGGCCGCGATGGCGCCGAGATCGGCGACCAGCGCGGCCTGCTCCGCCGCCTCGGGCACCCGCCAGGCGATGCCGGCCCTGGCCAGGTTGCGCGCCGACTTGGCGTAGAGCTGGGCGAAGGAGACGACGACTTCGTCGGTGACGCCGGCGAGCGCGTCCGCCAGGCGCGTGAAGTTGGACCGATGCCAGTCGGCCTCGGTCGCCGGCGACAGCAGGATCGGATCGTAGCGCCACACCACCACGCGCTGGCCGTAGGCATCGGCGATGGCGCGCGCATTGCCGATCGCCAGCCTGGGATCGATCACGTTGGTGTCGATCGCGCGCGGGTAGCCGAGAATGGTGTACTGCACGACGAACGGCTTGCGCTGCGCCGCCACCACCGCGAGGGCGCGCATGAACGGCCGCGCATTGCGGGTCCAGAACACATAGCCGTCGACCGCGTCGGGGCGAAGATCGACCAGATAGGGCCGCTGGCTATAGGGATTGGCGACCGATACCTCGCCGGCCGCCAGCGCCGCCAGGAACCACTCGCCGTGGAAGGCCGGGATATCGCTGCGATAGCTGGCGGAGATGATCATATCCGGATCATAGCGCGGCCAGGAGCGCGCGCGATATCCGGGAGCTGCGCGCTACTGGCGCTGGATGGTGCCGCCGCTCCTACGCTCCTCCGGCGGCAGCTGTCTGGTCAACTTGGCCTTGAGCCAGAAGGCCTGGCCGACACTCACCGCCGCGGCCGCATAGAGCACGACGCGCATGATCGTGGTCGTCTCGTCATCGAAGCCGACAATGGACGGCAGGAACGTGGCGATCAGCGCAATCAAGGCCGCGCCAATCAACATGATCATGAACACGGTCTTGATGGATGCGCGCGTAGGCTGCTGGCTGGGCATACGGTTCTCCCGGGAGTTTTCAGCGCAGGTGTTGGACAGTGCCGCCGCCGCGGCGGTTCGCCTGCCGCGCCTTGTTGATGCGCGCGCGCAGCCAGAACGCGACCGCCACGTCGATGGCAGCGACGGCGTAGAACACCAGGCGGAGGGCGAGCGCGGGCATTCCCTCGATGCCGATCAGGTCCGGCAGGAAAGTGCCGACGACTGCGATGATGACGGCGCCGCTGATAACGGCGGCGGTCAGAACGCTGGCGCTGCCTGGAGCCCTGGGGTCGTCCGGCATGGCGCCCTCACCGCATGCGCTGCACGGTCGGCACGCGCGTCGCGGTGACGGCGGGGCCGGTCCTGGCGAGCTTGCTGCCCGCAACCTGCGATGGCGCAGAGCCGCCGGCGACCCGGATCCGCGGGGTCCACATGCGGCTGGCGGCCAGGCGCTGCAGACCGCGGATGGCGCGGATGAAGCTCCAGAGCGCCAAGCCGTAGAACACGAACGGCGCCCAATGGGCGTAGGGCGCGATTTCCGGGATCGGGCGCAGGAACGCCTCGACCGGCACCGCGATGGCGATGACGAACCAGAAAACGGCGTTCGCCAGCGGGCTCAGAACTGCCTTGCCGCCCTGTTGCCGGTTCGATTGCGCCTGGATCTCGCGGGCCATAACTGTCTCCCCCAAGGGCCAATGGCCGATCCTCCCACGGCCGGCGTCAAGGCTCAATGGGCGGCCGAACAAAGTCCCAAATCCCCTTTGAACCCAAAAGTATGGTCGAGAATGCCGCCATGCCGGGTTGCGCTGCGTTCCGGACCGGCACGGACGGGCCGCTCCATCGTCTTGCAACGGCTGGAAAAGACCCTATATATCCCTGCGGAAATTCGGGGGTCGTTCGGAACCGGCCGTGGCCGGCCGAAGGGCCGCTGAACGGCGGCTGAGCTGACCGCCAAATCGAACACATACCGACGGGAGTCCCCGCGGCGCTTCAAAGGAAGGCTGCGCAAGGGATTTGCTGAGATTGAGAGGAAGAGATGAGCAAAGTCATTGGCATCGACCTCGGCACCACCAATTCCTGCGTCGCCGTGATGGACGGCAAGGATGCGAAGGTGATCGAGAACGCGGAAGGCGCGCGCACCACGCCTTCGATGGTCGCCTTCACCGATTCCGGCGAGCGCCTGGTCGGCCAGGCCGCGAAGCGCCAGGCGGTGACCAACCCCGAGAACACCCTGTTCGCGATCAAGCGCCTGATCGGCCGGCGGTTCGACGATCCGCTGACCAAGAAGGACATGGGCCTCGTCCCGTACAAGATCGTCTCCGGCGACAACGGCGACGCCTGGGTCGGCGCCCACGGCAAGAACTATTCGCCCTCGCAGGTTTCCGCCTTCATCCTGCAGAAGATGAAGGAAACCGCCGAGAACTATCTCGGCGAGAAGGTGACCCAGGCGGTCATCACCGTTCCCGCGTATTTCAACGACAGCCAGCGCCAGGCCACGAAGGATGCCGGCAAGATCGCCGGCCTCGAAGTGCTGCGCATCATCAACGAGCCGACG
>DATFDU010000151.1:0-17461 GCA_035251915.1 Dongiaceae bacterium
CTGACCGAGCGGCGCATCGCCGGCGCCGGCCTCGACGTGCTGGAATCGGAGCCGCCCGATCCGAACGATCCGATCCTCAAGCTCGACAATGTGATCCTGGCGCCGCACGCCTTGTGCTGGACTGATCAGTGCTTCGCCGGCAACGGCGCGGCCGACGTCAGGGCGGTGCTCGACATCCAGCACGGCCGGGTGCCGCGCGGCGTCGTCAACCGCGCCGTCCTGGATCAGCCGCGCGTCAAGGCGCGGCTCGAGAGCTATCGCAGCCGCTTCGGCGGCTGAAAACAATCCCGAGCGGGCCGCTGGCGGCCGGCAGGGGATAACAAGGCGACCGCCGCCGCGCGATCGCCGTAAACGGGAGAGAGACCATGAGGCTGATCAACAAAGTGTCATGGGTGGGCGCCATCGCCGGGTTGGCGATCTCGTGGGCGTCGACCGCGATGGCACAGAGCGCGGCGGAAACCGCCGTGAAGGAAGCGCAGAAATACAAGGGTCAGACCATCACGATCGCCTGGGAGGCGGGCCTGCAGGCGTTGGATCCGCTGAACTTCTCGGGACCCAAGTGGGAAGAGCTGACCGGCATCAAGGTGAAGGTGGTTGAGCTGCCGATCGCCGAGATGTTCACCAAGATCATGCAGGAGTATCGGGCTGGCACTGGCGCCTATGACGCGCTCAACGTCGTTCCCGCCTGGATGCCCGATCTCGCCAACGCCGGCGCACTGGAAGTGCTCGACCCCTATGTCGAGAAATACGGCTACGCGTCCGAGCTGCAGACCATCGCCCCGACCTATCGCGACAACCAGATGAAGGTCGACGGCAAGATCTACGGCTTCCCGGACGATGGCGACGTCTTCGTCTTCTACTATCGCAAGGACATTTTCGGCGACCAGGCGAACAAGGACGAGTTCAAGGCCAAGCTCGGCTATGATCTCGCGCCGCCCAAGACCTGGAAGGAGTTCGCCGAGATAGGCCAGTTCCTGACCGACAAGTACCAGCCGAAGATGTACGGCGCTGCGTTCTTCCGCCAGCCGCCCTACGGCATGTTCATGTTCCAGGAGCGCTTCCGCAACGAGGGCGGCAAGTTCTTCGATGCGGAAACCATGAAAGCGACCATCAACAGCGATGTCGGCGTGAAGGTGTTCGAAGGCATGCGGGCCGAGAACAAGTTCATGCCGCCGGGCGTCGAGCAGTTCGGCTTCGTCGAGAACCTGGCCGCCTTCCTGCAGGGCCAGACGGCGATGACCATCTCCTGGCCGCCCTACGGCCGCTGGGCCGCTGGCTACGGCACCGACGAGGAGGTGCTGAGCTGGGTGCCGAAATCGACCATCGCTGGCAAGGTCGGCTATGCCTTGCCGCCGGGCGGCCATCCGCAGCTCGCGGCCGGCTTCGCGCTGTCGGTCGCGTCGACCAGCAAGAACAAGGACGCCGCCTACCTGTTCATCCAGTGGTTGAACAGCGAGGAAGTGAGCATGCAGCGCGTGCAACTGCCGTACGCCCTGCGCGATCCGTTCCGGGATTCGCAATTCACCAGCCCGGAATATCTGTCGAAGTGGCCGGATGCGAAGGAGTATCTGGCGACGCTGGGCGAGGGCGCCAAGACCGGCCTGCTCGACCTGTCGCTGCTGCAGACCGACAAGTACGAAGAGGTGCTGCGCCAGTCGATCAGCAGGCTGTGGACCGGTGAGGACGCCAAGGCGATCCTCGACGACGCCGCGGCCCAGTGGGACGCAATCACCGAGAAAATCGGGGTCGACAAGCAGAAGGCCGTGTATCAGGCTTGGGCTGCAAAGTCGGGCGCCTATCCGCAATAAGGCGTTCGGCAGTCACCTAACACCGCTCGCCCCGCTCTGCGCGTGCAGGGCAGGGCGCAGCGGTGACGGCGACCTCAGGGGGACGCGTCACGGGCATGAGCGAGAGCGCGACATCGACGATGATCGGGGCGGGCGGCGTCGCCACGCCCATCGGCCATGCGCCCGACCGCTTCTTCAAATACTGGCTGATCGTGCCGGCGATCTTCCTTCTGCTGCTGGTCGGCCTGTTCCCGCTCATCTACTCGCTGGTGGTGAGCTTCCAGAACATCACCATGATGGAGGTCGACACCTCCTTCTCCGGCTTCATCCATTACGCGCAGCTGTTCAAGGACGCGCGCTTGTGGCAGGCGCTGCTGCACACGCTTCTGATCACCGTCATCGCGCTGCCGCTGGAACTCGTGCTCGGGCTGCTGATGGCGCAGCTGTTCCTGGAGCGCATGCCGGGGCGGCAGATTTTCGTCTCGCTGCTGGTGCTGCCGACGGTGATCTCACCGATCGTCGCTGGCGCGACCTGGCGCCTCATGTTCGACAACCGCTATGGCCCGATCAACCAGATCCTCGGCTGGTTCGCGGGCGAGCCGATGACGATCCTGTGGACGGTCAATCCGTACCTGGTCTACCCCTCGATCTTCATCTGCGAAGTGTGGCAGTGGACGCCGTTCATGTTCCTGATCCTGCTCGCTGCCCTGTCCAATATCGACAAGTCGCTGACCGAGGCGGCGGAGATCGACGGCGCCGGCTACTGGCGCACCTTTTTCAGGATCGTGCTGCCCTCGATCTGGCCGGTCATGGCCATTGCGATCCTGATCCGCGGCCTCGACCTGGTGCGCATCTTCGACGTGATCTGGGCGCTGACCGCCGGCGGCCCGGGCACCATGACGGAGACGATCTCGATCTACACATACGTCCAGGGCTTCCAGCAGTTCGAGACCAGTTACACAGCCGCCATCGCCTTCCTGGTGATCGCGCTGCTGACCATCATCGTGACCTGGGCCATCCGCCGCATGGGGCTGGCGAAATGACGCCGCATGCTCCGCTCCTGCGCCGGCCGGGCACCCAGCTCACGTTGCGCTATGCAGCGGCGATCGCGCTGACCCTGTTCTTCATCTTCCCGGTCTATTGGCTGTTCATCATCTCGTTCAAGACGCCGGACGAGATCTTCGCCTTCCCGCCGGTCTGGTATCCGGAGAGCATCCAGTTCGCCAACTACCGCGTCCTGTTCAAGGACGGCGACGCCGAGACGGTCTGGAACAGCCTGATCCTGGCCGGCGTCAGCACGGTGATCGCGATGGTGCTGGGCACCATCTGCGCCTACAGTCTGGTCCGGTTCAAGACCGGCGGCGAGAATCTCGCGGTCTGGATCATCTCGCAGCGCATGATGCCGCCGATCGCCATCGCCTTCCCGATCTTCCTGCTCTACGTGTTCTTCGGCTGGGTCGATTCCTTCCACGGCCTCATCATCCTCTACACCGCCTTCAGCCTGCCGTACGTGATCTGGATGATGCGGGGCTATATCGAGGATCTGCCGCTGGAACTGGAGGAAAGCGCGCTGGTCGACGGCTGCACCCGCTGGGAAGTGCTGTGGAAGGTGGTGTTCCCGATGGTGCGCTCCGGCCTGTTCGCGACCGCAGTCTTCACCTTCGTGTTCGCCTGGAACGACTTCCTGTTCGCGCTGGTGCTGACGCGCACCGAGGTCATCACCTACACCGTGCAGGTGACGCACTATTTCGGCGGGCAATCGAATTTCTGGGCCAAGATCGCGGCTATGTCGGTGCTGGGCACCATTCCGGTGTTCTTCACCGTCGCGACGCTGCAACGCTATCTGGTGCGCGGCATCTCCATGGGCGCGGTGAAAGGATAGAGCGGGGCAGGGCACATGGCCGATCTCAAGATCACCAATCTCCACAAGCACTATGGCGGCGTGCAGGCGGTGCGCGGCATCGACCTGGAAGTCGCCTCCGGCGAGTTCACCGTGCTGGTCGGTCCCTCCGGCTGCGGCAAGTCCACCTTGCTCCGCACCATCGCCGGGCTGGAGACGCCGGACGGCGGCACGCTGGAGATCGCCGGCAAGGTGGTGAACTATGTGCGCCCGCGCGACCGCGACATCGCCATGGTGTTCCAGAACTACGCGCTCTACCCGTACATGAACGTGTTCGAGAACATCGCCTTCGGCCTGCGCGCCCGCAAGACGCCGCAGGCGGAGGTGGAGACGCGCGTCAAACGCGCCGCCGACATGCTCGGCATCACGCAGCTGCTCGAGCGGCTGCCGCGCCAGCTGTCCGGCGGCCAGCGCCAGCGCGTCGCGATCGGCCGCGCCATCGTGCGCAACGCACGCCTGTTCCTGTTCGACGAGCCCCTGAGCAACCTCGATGCCCAGCTGCGCGACGAGATGCGCAGCGAGATCAAGCGCCTGCACCAGGAGCTGGGCACCACCATGATCTATGTGACCCACGACCAGATCGAGGCGATGACCCTGGCCGACCGCATCGTGCTGCTGCGCGATGGCAGGATCGAGCAGGCCGGCACGCCGCTCGATCTCTATGAGCGCCCGGCAACGCGCTTCGTCGCGGGATTCCTGGGCTCGCCGCAGATGAACTTCATTCCGGCGCAGATGGCGCAGTCCGGCGGCGGCTGGGCGGTCAAGGTCGGCGACGGCACCAGCCTCGCTTTGCCGCGAGCACGTGACGGGCTATCCGACGGACGGCCGGTCGTCCTCGGCCTGCGCCCGCAGCATCTCACGCGCGCCAACGGCAGCAGCCGGCCGGGCCACCAGCGCCTGGGCGTCACGGTGGAGCTGGTGCAGCCGACCGGCTCGCGCGCCTACATCACGTTCCCGCTCGGCGGCGTGCCGACCGTGGCGGAGCTGGAATCGCACGACGTGCAGCGGCCGGGCGAGCAGATCGACGTCGACGTCGACATGAACCGCGCTGTCCTGATCGATCCCGAAACCAACCGGGTCATTTGAGGGGGAAGGGAATGGCCAAGCAGCCAAAACGCGCCATCAAGCTGTTCGGCACGGATGTGCCGGAACCGAAGGTCAAGACCCTGCAGGCCGGCGCCTTGTCGGCGGTGTTCGACAACGGCGCGCTGCGCTACATCAAGCTCGGCGAGACCGAGGTGCTGCGCGCCATCGCCTTCCTGGTGCGCGACGAGAATTGGGGCACCTTCACGCCGGAGATCAGCAACCTCAAGGTCAGGCAGGGAAAGAGCGACTTCCGCGTCACCTACGACGCGCGCTGCAAGGACGCCAAGCGCTCCCTGACCTATCGTGCGGAGATTTCCTGCGGCGCCGACGGCACGCTGCGGTTCGGCGCGGCCGCGCTACCGCAGACCGACTTCCTCACCAACCGCACCGGCTTCATCGTGCTGCACCCATTGACCGGCGTCGCCGGTTGTCCGGTCGAGGTCGAGCATGTCGACAAGCGCAAGGTGAAAGACAAGTTCCCGGCCATCATCAACCCGGTCCAGCCCTTCTATGGCATCCGCTCGCTGCGCCACAAGGTGGCGCCCGGTGTGTTCGCGACCTGCCGCATGGAAGGCGATACCTTCGAGATGGAGGATCACCGCAACTGGACCGATTCCTCCTTCAAGACCTACGTACGGCCGCTGGCCGAGCCCTGGCCCTACACGCTGCGGAAGGGCGTCGAGATCAAGCAGTCGGTCAACCTCGCCTTCTCCGGCAAGCTGCCGCGCGCCAAGGGTCCGGGTCGCGCCAAGCCGGTCGAGATCGCGCTCGGCAAGGCCGGCGGCGCGCTGCCCGCGATCGGCGTCGCAGTTCCGGAAGCCGAGGCGGATGCCGCATTTGCCAATGCCGCGCTGATCGCGCAATCCGGCGCCCGCCACTTGGTGTGCGAGGCGGACGGGCGCAAGGGCGGGTTGTCGGGCACGCTCGGCGTCTATCAGCGTCTCGGCAAGGCGACCAACACCGACGTGATCCTGGAGATCATCCTGCCCGGCGCGCAGTCGCCGGCCACCGAGTTCGCGCCGATCGCGGAAGCGGTGAAAAGAAACGGCCTGATTCCGGCCGCGATCTCGGTCTCGCCTGCGATGGACCTGCGCGGGGTCCTGCCCGGCAGCAAGGGCCCGGAGGGACCGACGCTGGCGGAGATCTACCGAGCGGCGCGCGCCGCCTTCCCAGGCGTCCGGATCGGCGGTGGCACCTTCGCCTTCTTCACCGAGCTCAACCGCAAGCGGCCGCCGACCGACAATCTGGATTTCGTGACCCACACCACCTGCCCGATCGTGCACGCCGCCGACGATGTCTCGGTGATGGAAACCCTGGAGGCGCTGCCGTACGTGGTGCAGTCGGCCAAGGCCTTCATCAACGGCAAGGCCTATTGCATCGGCCCCAGCTCGATTCCGGCGCGGCTCAATCCCTACGGCGCCTCGACCGCCCCCAACCCCGGCAACGGTCGCGTCTGCCTGAGCGACATGGACCCGCGCCAGCGTGGCCTCTATGGCGCGGCGTGGACATTGGGCTATGTCGCGGCACTCGCGGGCGGCGGCCTTTCCGCGATCACGCTCGGCGCCGCCACCGGTCCGGCCGGCATGATCTATCGCCGCACCAACTACACGCAGCCCTACTTCGACGAAGCAGGCGCGCCTGCCGTCTATCCGCTGTATCACGTGATCGCGGGCCTTGCCGCCGCGAGCGGCAGCAAGGTGATCGCAGCCAAGTCGGCGGCGCCGGGCAAGGTGGCGGCGCTCGCCGTTCGCGGCAAGATGGGCACGGCCTTGTGGCTCGCCAATCTCACCGGCGAAACCCAGACCGCGAAGGTCTCGGGCTTCACCGGCAGCGCGCTGTTGCACATGCTGGACGAAGGCAGCTTCGCCGCCGCCACCAAAGACGCGGGGTATCTCAACCAGGGCGGCAAGGCGCTGAAGAAGGTCGGCTCGGTCGCGCTGGCGCCCTACGCCGTCGCGCGGATCGCAGCGGTCTGATGGCCCTGCTCCTCGGCTGCATCGCCGACGACTTCACGGGCGCGACCGATCTCGCCAACACCCTGGTGCGCAACGGCATGCGCACCATCCAGGTCATCGGCATGCCCGAGGACTTGGAGGTGCCGGCGGAAGCCGAGGCGATCGTCGTTGCGCTCAAGTCCCGCACCGCGCCGGTCGCGGAGGCCGTCGAACAGTCGGTCGCCTCGTGCCGCTGGTTGCGCCAGGCTGGCGCGCGGCAGATCTACTTTAAGTACTGCTCGACGTTCGACTCCACGGACGAGGGCAATATTGGACCGGTCGCTGATGCTCTCCGCGCCGAACTCGCGACCGATTTCGCGACCGTCTGCCCGGCCTTTCCGGAGACCGGGCGCACCCTCTACAACGGGCACCTGTTCGTCGGCGACGTGCTGCTGTCCGACTCCTCGATGCGCAACCATCCGCTGACGCCGATGACCGATGCCAATCTGGCGCGCGTGCTGGGCCGCCAGACCAAGGCGGCGGTCGGCCTCGTGCCGTACGTGACGGTGCGACAGGGGACGGCGGCGATCCGTGCGGCCTTCGACAAACTGCGCCACCGTGGCATCGCCTATGCCGTGGTCGACGCGCTCGAGGACGAGGATCTGCGCTGCCTCGGCGCCGCCTGCGCCGACCTCGCGCTGGCGACTGGCGGCTCCGGCGCCGCCATCGGGCTGCCGGGCAACTTCCGGCGCGCCGGCTTGTTGGCGACCCGTCCCGCCGAAGGGGACTTGCCGGCGATTGGTGGAACGGCGGCCGTGCTCTCCGGTTCCTGTTCCACGGCAACGCTGGCACAGGTGGCGCGCATGCGCGCGAAGCATCCTTCGCTGATGCTCGACCCGCTGGTCCTGGCGGCGCGCGGCGACGCGGCGACTGCCGATGCCATGGCCTGGGCTGCTGCCAATCTGGAAACGGGACCGGTCCTGATCTATGCCAGCGCGCCGCCGGATGCCGTGAAGGTCGTGCAGGCGAAGCTCGGCCGCGAGCGCGCCGGTGCGGTGGTGGAGCATGCGCTCGCCACCCTGGCGCAGGGCCTGGTGAAGGAGGGCGTGCGCCGCTTGGTCATTGCAGGCGGCGAAAGCGCCGGCGCGGTGGTGCAGGCCCTCGGCGTGCGCGCGCTGCGGATCGGGCCGCAGATCGATCCGGGCATTCCGGCGACATTGTCGTTGGGCGACCCGCCGCTTGCGCTGGCCCTCAAATCGGGCAACTTTGGCGCCGAGGATTTCTTCCTGAAGGCGATCGAGAAACTGCGATGACCGACGCAAGAGATCAGCTGGTCGCCACCGGCAAGTCGATGTTCGAGCGCCGCCTGACCTTCGGCAGCTCCGGCAACCTCAGCGTCAGGACCGGTGACGGCTGGCTGATGTCGCCGACCAACGTCTCGCTCGGTGCGCTCGATCCCGCCAGGCTCTCGAAACTGGATTCAACGGGCAAGCACGTCGGCGGTGACGCGCCAACCAAGGAGAGCTTCCTGCATCTCGCGATGTATCGCGAACGGTCCAGCGCCGGCGCGGTGGTGCACCTGCATTCGACGCACTCGGTCGCAGTCTCGTGCCTCGACGACATCGATCCCGAGGATGTGCTGCCGCCGATCACCGCCTACTACGTGATGCGCGTCGGCAAGCTGCCGCTGATTCCGTACTACGCGCCCGGCGATCCGACCTTGGGTGAAGCGGTCGGTAAGGTCGCGGCGAAGCACTCCGCCGTGCTGCTCGCCAACCACGGCCCGGTCGTCGCCGGCTCATCGCTCAGCGCCGCAGTCAATGCGATCGAGGAGCTGGAAGAGACGGCGCGGCTGTATCTGCTGCTGCACGGCCGCCCGACGCGCTACCTGACGCCGGAGCAGGTGGCGGATCTGCGGAAGCGGTTTCCGAGCCCGTAGAACACGCTCGTTCCCCACGTCATCACCGGGCCGACGCGCAGCGTCGAGACCCGGTGACCCAGTTTCGCTGTGGCGCGCGCTCCCGTCAAACTTGGGTTGCCGGGTCAAGCCCGGCAATGACGTGAAGGAGTGCGTTAGAGAAAATCCTCGATATATGCCCGCACGATCGAATCCAGGTCCGGATCCTTGGGCAGCCCGAGGCTGAGCGCGCGCTCGAAAGTGGTGCCGATCGGCCAGCCGGCGACGATGCGCTCGATCACCGGGTCCTTGTCCACCCGGATCTCGCCGAGCTTGCGGTTGCCGGCGACGCGCTTCAGGGCCGCGATCATGTCGGCGACCGTCACGTCGAGCGAGGGCAGGCTGACGGCGCGATCCTCGCCCAGCTTGCCGCCGTCCACCTCGTGCAGCTTCACGAAGCCTTCGACGATGGTGCGATAGCCGGCGAGCGGCATCACCGCGTCGGTGCCGACCGGCAGCACGCATTCGACGCCGTTGAGCGGCTCGCGGAACACGCCGCTGGCGAAGCTGGACGCCGCCTTGTTGGGCTTGCCCGGCCGGATGATGACGGTCGGCAGGCGAGCCGAACGGCCGTCGATGAATCCCTTGCGGGTGTAGTCGTTGACCAGCAGTTCGCCGATCGCCTTGGTCATGCCATAGGTGGTCTGCGGCACCTGCTTGGTCGCATCGCCCACATGCTTGGGCATCGCCGTGCCGCCGAACACCGCGATCGAGCTCGCGAACACCACGCGCGGCTTCGAGCCCAGCGCCCGCGCCGATTCCAGCACATGGCGGTTGCCGTCGAGGTTGACCCGCATGGCGAGGTCGAAATCCAGCTCGCCGCCGCCGCTCACCACCGAAGCCAGGTGGAACACCGAGAGGTCCGGCCGGTCGAACAGCTTCTTCACCGTCGCCCTGTCGGCGATCTCGCCCGACACGAACTTGGCGCGGTCATCGAGCCCGGCGGGGCGCGCCGGCGGCGTCACCACGTCGAACAGCAGCAACTCGTCGATCTTCTCCGCCTTGCCAGAGGTGCCGGTGAGGGAGCCGAGCGCGGTCAGCCGCTGCGCCAGTTGAAGCCCCAGAAAGCCGGCGCCGCCGGTGATGATGACCTTCATGAATACCCTCGATCCTCAGCAGTTTGATACGGCAACAGTAGGGCGCTGCACGAGAATCGCAACCGTTTCCGACGGTGGCGCGCAGCGCTATGCGGAGGGCTGCGCCGTGGCGCTCATGGGTCGCCGCGGTACGCCGGTCTTGGCGCAACAGGAATCGCGCACGATCAGGTCGGCCTGCAGCACGATGCGGCGGCTGCGCGCGCCGGCTTTGTCGGCGATGCGCTCGAACAGCAGCTGTGCGCCGAGGCTGCCGAAGGTTTCCGCAGGCTGGTCCACCACCGTCATGAACGGCGACAGCACCGCCAGGTGCTCGACATCGTCGTAGCAGACCAGGCCGATGTCCTTGGGCACCGCGAGCCCGCGCTCGCGCAATGCCTGCATGGCGCCGACCGCCGTCATGTTGTTGACGGTGAAGATCGCGGTCGGCAGCGGATCGAGCGCCAGCAGGTGCTGCGCCGCGCGGTAGCCGCCGATGCGGTCGACGGTGGTGCGGAACACCAGCTCCTCGGAATAGGGGATGCGCGCCGCCTGCAGGGCCTGGCGATAGCCCTCGAGCCGGTCGCGCCCGGTGGAGACATCGTCGGACTCCGTGAAGTGCGCAATGCGCCGGTGCCCGACCTTGATCAGATGCTCGACCAGCTTGCGCGCGCCGGCGACGCTGTCGCTCACCACCGAATCGCAATCGAGGTCCGGCAGCGAGCGGTCGAGCAGCACGATCGGGAACCCGCTCTTCTGCAGCGCCAGCAGGCTGACGCGCGAGCGGTCGGTCGCGGGCGCGATCAGCAGGCCCTCGATCCGGTGCGCGATCAGGTCCTCGATATACTCGCGCTCGAGCCTGAGGTCGGCTTCGCTGTTGCATAGCAGGACGCGATAGCCGGCCTTGCGCGCGGTGGTTTCCGCCCCGCGCACCACCGGCGCGAAGAACGGGTTCACCACGTCCGGCACGATCAGCCCGATGGTCTTCGACTTGTGCGAGATGAGGCCGCGCGCCAGCCGGTTCGGCACGTAGTCGAGCGCCAGGATCGCGTCTTCCACCTTGCGCTGGGTCTCGGGATCGACACCGCCGCCGCCATTGACGACGCGCGAGACCGTCATGGCCGACACGCCGGCCCGCCTCGCCACATCCCGCAACGTCACCGCCATCCCAACCTCTCTGTTACAGGTAACACAACGTCCTGTGATTTGTAACATCATCTGCATGGCGCGCAAGCCTGATTCTAGGCCATTTCAAGCGCCATTGACTCGCATGTTAGTGCTAGTTAACGTTACCATGAACGTCGAGAAAAATCGACGCTCGTCAGAAACCGGGAGGAAATCATGATCAGACGTCTAGGCCTTGGCGCGATCGCTGTGCTCGCGCTGACGGCAGGTTCCTGGGCGCCGCCGGCCGGCGCCGACGACAGCTGCAAGCCGGGCACCACCAAGAAGATCGCGTTCATGCTCAAGCACCAGAAGGCGTTCCGCTACCTCAACGCCGACGTGCCGTTCTTCGTGAAGACGGCGGAGGCGGCGGGCTACGAGGTGCTGGTGCAGTCCGCCGACCACGATGCCGCCAAGCAGGTCGCCCAGGCGGAGAACGTCATCACCCAGGGCGTCGA
The DNA here is from genome assembly GCA_035251915.1 of Dongiaceae bacterium. Lineage (GTDB taxonomy): Bacteria > Pseudomonadota > Alphaproteobacteria > Dongiales > Dongiaceae > Dongia_A. The sequence goes on from DATFDU010000151.1 coordinate 11,360, forward strand.
TGCCATCGTGGTCCAGCCGGTCGACTTCAACGTCGCCGCGCAGATCGCCGAGCTGGCGATCGAGGCGAAGGTCCCGCTCGCCTCGTACGACGACCTCATCCTCGGCGCCAAGCAGACCGCCTTCATCGGCCGCGATCCGCGCGAAGGCGGCGCCTCGGCCGCGCGCGCGGTCAGTGCCGTGGTGCCAAAGGGCAACTACGCGCTGATCGGCGGCGATCCCGGCCAGACCGGCTCGACCCAGATGCAGGAAGGCTATCACTCGGTGCTCGATGCGCTGGCGGAGAAGGGCGACATCAAGATCGTGCTCGACCAGTTCTCCTCCGGTTGGAAGACCGAGGCGGCGCAGGCGCATGCCGAGAACGCGCTGACCCAGAACGACAACAAGATCGATGCCTTCCTGGTCTCCTACGACGGCATGTCGGTCGGCGTCTTGCAGGCGATCGACGGCGCCGGCATCGCGCCCGGCACCATCCCGGTCACCGGCCAGGACATGGAGCTGGCGGCCGCGCAGGCGATCGTCGAAGGCCGCATGTTCGGCAGCGTGTGGCCGGCGCCGGACGAGATGGCGGTGGCGGGCGCCAACGCCGCGATCGCCATGGCGCAGTGCAAGGACATCGGCGCGACCGACAAGATCAACAACAACGCCGCCGACATCCCGTGGGTGAAGACGCCGATCTACCTGGTGAGCGGCAAGGAGATGCCGGAATTCGCCTGCTCGCACAAGCATTGGCTCGACATCGACGAAGTCTACAAGAACGCGCCGGACAAGAAGCCGACGTGCCAGTAAGCCGGCATAAGTATCGTCATGCCGGCAACGGTTGCTCCCGACAGTCATCACGTTGCCCCGGTGGCGGCGTCGGGAGCGGCCGTGGTTTCCGCCCGCGGCATCACCAAGGAATTTCCGGGCGTGGTCGCGGTCGACAATCTCACCCTCACGATCGCGCCGGGTGAGATCCTCGCCTTGCTCGGCCAGAACGGCGCGGGCAAATCCACCTTCATCCAGATCCTCGCCGGCGTGCACCGCGACTATCGCGGTGAGATCAGGCTCGACGGCAAGCCCTATCATCCCTCCAGCGTGGCGGAGGCCGAAGCCGCCGGCGTCGCGCTGGTGCCGCAGGAGGTCAATGTCGCGCCCGACCTGACGGTCGCGGAGAACATGTATCTCAATGCCGAGCCGACGCGCTTCGGCTTCCTCGACCGCCCGCTCATGCTGGCGCGCGCCCGCCGCGTGCTCGAGGACTTCGGGCTGGCGGTCGATCCCGCCGCCGCCATGGGCAGCCTCGACCTCTCGACCCAGCAGCTGGTGATCATTGCCCGCGCGCTGTCCAAGAACGCACGGCTGCTGATCCTCGACGAGCCGACCGCCGCCCTGACCGAGGCCGAGGCGCGCCGTCTGTTCGGGCGCATGCGCGCGCTGACCGCGCGCGGCGTCGCCATCATCTTCGTCACGCATCGCCTGCCGGAGGTGTTCGCGGTCTCCGACCGCATCGTCATCATGCGCGACGGCCGCATCTGCGGCAGCCACGCGACGGGCGCGGTCTCGCGTGACACCGTGGTGTCGCAGATGATCGGCGGCGTCCGTGCGCCCATCGCGCTCGCGGACCAGCGACCTGGCGCGTGTGCGCTCGCAGCCGCCGATCTGACGGTCGCGGACCCCATCGATCCAACGCGCCTGCGCGTCGACCGGGTCTCGCTGCGGGCCGCGCATGGCCAGATTCTTGGGCTGTTCGGCCTGCTCGGCGCCGGCTGCATCGAGACCGCGCTCGCGCTGTACGGCGCCTGGCCCGGCAAGGTGAGCGGTCGCATTGCCCTCGACGGGCGCGACGTCACGATCGCCAATCCCACCGATGCGGTGGCGTTGGGCATGGGCCTGATGGCGCAGGACCGCCGCGACTGCCTGCTGCTGGAGCATTCCGTGCTCGACAACGCCCTGCTGGCGAGCCTCGGCGCGATCACCCATCGCGGCTTCCTGGATGTCGGCGCCGGCCAGCGCAGCGCGCGCGATTTCGTGCGCCGGCTCGACATCAAGACTCCGTCGATCGAGACCCTGGTCGGCACCCTCTCCGGCGGCAACCAGCAGAAGGTGCAGGTAGCGCGTTGGCTGATCGCCGATGCACGCGTGCTGATCCTCATCGACCCGACGCGCGGCGTCGATGTCGGTGCGCGGGCGGAGATCAAGCGCGTCTGGTTGGCGCTGCGCGCCGACGGCCGCGCCATCGTCATCGCCTCGACCGATGCCGAGGAGCTGGTGGACGTGTGCGACCGCGTGCTGGTGTTCCGGCGCGGTGCGATCGCCGGCGAGCTGCTGCGTGCGGACCTGTCGGAGGAAACGCTGTTGAGGATGGCAACCGATGTCTGACCAGGAGACTGTCGCCGGCAAGGTGCCGGGCGCGGCCATTGGCACCGGCCATCTGGCGCGGCTGTCGGCCCTGCGCGACTACATGCTGATCGGCATCCTGGCGGCGATCTGGCTGTTTTTTTCCATCGCCACCGACGGCATCTTCCTGACGCCGCGCAACCTGGTGCTGCTGGCGCTGCAGACCTCGATCGTCAGCCTCGCCGCGATCAGCGCGGTGCTGCTCATCGTCACGCGCAACTTCGACCTCTCGGTCGGCTCATCGGTCGCGCTGGTTGGCGTGGTGCTGGCGGTGCTGGCCGGCAGCCTTGATGTCTCGCCGCTGATCGCCGTGCCGGCCGCGATCCTCGCCGGCATGCTGATGGGCGCGTGGCAGGGCTACTGGGTGACCAAGGTCGGCGTGTCATCCTTCATCGTCACGCTGGCTGGTATGCTGTATTTCCGCGGCTTTTCGATGATCGCGACCAATGGCGCCACCATCGCCTCGCTGCCGCGCCCGATCACCAAGTTCGCAACCGGCTTCCTGCCGCCGATTCCATCGGCGATCGTTGTCCTAGGCGCTCTGCTGTGCTTCGCGGTGATGCGCTTCATCGAGCTCAACCGTGCACGCCAGCTTGGTGTCATCGCCAACCTGCAATCCGCCTTGACGCGCGCGCTGGCGCCGGCGGTGATCGCCGCCGCCGCGGCGTTGCTGATCGCTTCCTGGCAGGGCATTCCATACCTGGTGCTGCTGGTCGCGGTCTGCGCGATCGGCGCGGAGATCGTGATGCGGCGCACGCGTTACGGCGCACAGCTCTACGCCATCGGCGGCAATCCCGAGGCGGCACGCCTGTCCGGCATCAACATCAAGCGCGCCATTTTCTGGAACTTCGTCATTGCCGGCTTCTTCTACGGCATCACTGGCGTCGCGTTGACGGCGCGGGTCGGCGGCGCGGTGGCCGGCAGCGCGGGACTGTTCCTCGAGCTGGACGCGATCGCGGCGGCCGTCATTGGCGGCACGGCGTTATCCGGCGGGCGCGGCCGGGTGCTTGGCGCATTGGTCGGCGCCCTCTTGATGGGCAGCCTCAACAACGGAATGAGCTTGATGAACGTGGCGCCCTTCTACCAGGATACGGCGCGGGGAGTGGTCCTCCTGCTCGCCGTCGCGCTTGACCATCTCGGCCGGCGCGGCGCACGCTCTGTCTAACCCTTCAGCTTCCGGAACATTGCCCACATGACTTACATCGCCCATTCGCAGCGCTACGAGATGATGCAATACCGCTTCTGCGGCCAGAGCGGCCTCAAGCTGCCAGTCCTCACCCTTGGCCTCTGGCACAATTTCGGCAACTCCACGCCCTATGACGTGCAGCGCGAGATGGTCATCACCGCCTTCGATCTCGGCATCACCCATTTCGATCTCGCCAACAATTACGGCCCGCCGCCGGGCAGCGCGGAGATCAATTTCGGCCGCCTGCTGCGAGAGGACCTCAAGCCCTATCGCGACGAGCTGCTGATCTCCTCCAAGGCCGGCTGGGACATGTGGCCGGGCCCGTACGGCCAGGGCGGAGGCGGTCGCAAGTATGTGCTGGCGAGCCTCGACCAGAGCCTGCAGCGCCTCGGCCTCGACTATGTCGACATCTTCTATTCGCACCGCTTCGATCCCGACACGCCGCTCGAGGAGACCATGGGCGCGCTGGCGACCGCCGTGAGCCAAGGCAAGGCGCTCTATGTCGGCCTCTCGTCATACTCGCCGGGCAAGACGCGCGAGGCGGCGAAGCTGCTGAAGGACATGGGCGTGCGCTGCCTGATCCATCAGCCGGCGTACAACATGTTCAATCGCTGGATCGAGGAGAAAGCGCACAACCTGCTCGGCGCGTTGGAGGAGACCGGTATGGGCTGTATCGCCTTCTCGGTGCTGGCGCAGGGCATGCTGTCGGAGAAATATCTCGGCGGCGTCCCGGCCGAGGCGCGCATCAACCGGCCCGGCGGCGGCTCGCTCAAGAAGGATCACCTGAAGCCGGAGAACATCGCGCACGTGAAGGCGCTGAATGAGATCGCCAAGAAGCGCGGCCAGAGCCTGGCGCAGATGGCGCTCGCCTGGACCCTGCGCGACCAGCGCGTGACCTCGGCCCTGCTTGGCGCCAGCAGCGCGGCGCAGATCAAGGAGAATGTCGGCGCGCTCAAGAAGCTCGACTTCAGCGCGGCCGAGCTGGCGGAGATCGACAAGCACGCGATCGACCTCGGCATCAACCTGTGGGAGAAGCCGAGCACGGATCAGCGGCCGTAACTTATTGTTCTAACGCTGTAAAAATAGAATGTAATAATTCTAACATTCTGTGATATACGTAACATCTTGAATGGTGGCCAGCCGGCGTGGCGGGCCTATGATCGCGCGGAACAAGACGGTTCGGCGCTTGTCTAACGTTCGCCTTGGAGATCGGCATGGCGGAACTGAAAATCGCGCCCCTTCGTCCCGAGGCGGGCCGCAACGCGCCGGCGCGCAACGAAGCCTGTGCGCTCGACCTTGGCTGGGTGCGCGACGTGCGCGTCAACCTGTCGGCGGCGGAGCGGCGGGTCGCGACCTTGCCTGGCCGGCGCACCGTCAAGAAGGACGCGCAGGCCGCCTGGCTGCTGAAGGCCGTCACCTGCATCGACCTCACCACGCTCAACGGCGACGACACCGAGGGCCGCGTGCGGCGCCTGTGCGCCAAGGCGAAGTCGCCGATCCGCACCGACATCCTGGAAGCGCTCGGCATGGCCGACCGGCGGATCACCACCGGCGCAATCTGCGTCTACCACCGCTTCGTCAAGACCGCGGTCGACGCGCTCGAAGGTTCTGGCATTCCGGTCGCCGCCGTCTCCACCGGATTCCCTGCCGGCCTGGTGCCGCACGACGTGAAGCTGAAGGAGATCGAAGCCTCGGTGCGCGACGGCGCCAAGGAGATCGACATCGTCATCACCCGCGAGCATGTCCTCACCGGCAACTGGCAGGCGCTCTACGACGAGATGCGCGACTTCCGCCAGGCGTGCGGCGATGCCCATGTGAAGGCGATCCTCGCCACCGGCGATCTCAAGACCATGCGCAATGTGGCGCGCGCCTCGCTGGTCTGCATGATGGCCGGCGCCGACTTCATCAAGACCTCGACCGGCAAGGAGAGCGTGAACGCCACGCTCCTCGTCACGCTCATCATGGTGCGCATGATCCGTGCCTATCATGAGCGCACCGGCTTCATGGTCGGCTACAAGCCGGCCGGCGGCATTTCCGCCGCCAAGGACGTGCTGAACTATCAGTTCGTGATGAAGGAAGAGCTGGGCCGCGAATGGCTGGAGCCGGACTATTTCCGCGTCGGCGCGTCGAGCCTGCTGGCCGACATCGAGCGCCAGCTCGAGCATCACGTGACCGGCCGCTATTCGGCCTACAACCGCCACCCGGTGGGATGATCGCCATGAGCGTAGCCCGTTACTTCGACGAGATGAACTACGGCCCGGCGCCGGAAGCCGACACCGAGGCGCGGGCCTGGCTGAAGCGCCACGACGCCACCTTCGGCCACTTCATCGACGGCGCATTCGTGACGCCGAACTCCGACGCCTACATCGACAGCATGGAACCGGGGACCGGCGCCAAGCTCGCGCGCATCGCCAGCGGCAACGCGGCGGATGTCGACGCCGCGGTGGTCGCGGCGCGCAAGGCGCAGGGCAAGTGGGCGAAGATCGGCGGCCCGGCGCGGGCGCGGCATCTCTACGCCCTGGCACGCGCGGTGCAGCGC
>DATFDU010000152.1:0-2428 GCA_035251915.1 Dongiaceae bacterium
GAATCCCAGCACGGCCATTTCGCCGAAAACCGGCCCGCCAGCAGGCGAGGACCAGAATTGGGAGGAAGACATGATGGTGGAACGTGCGGGAATGCGCGGGCACTGGTCTGCGTCACCCTTGAAGAACGTGATAGCGTGCGTGGCGGTCTCCGCCTTGTCGGCGGTGCTGTGGGCCGCGCCGGCCGGCGCCCAGGACAAGGTCATCGTCGGTCTCATCACCAAGACCAACACCAATCCGTTTTTCGCCAAGATGAAAGAAGGCGCCGAAGCCGAGGCCAAGGAGCTCGGGCTCGAGCTGCAGAGCTTCGCCGGCAAGTATGACGGCGACAACGAGACCCAGGTGGCTGCCATCGAGAACCTGATCGCCGCGGGCGCCAAGGGCATCCTCATCACCGCCAGCGACACCAAGGCGATCGTGCCGTCGGTCGAGAAGGCGCGGCAGGCCGGCATCCTGGTGATCGCGCTTGACACGCCGCTGGAGCCGATCGACGCGGCCGACGCCACCTTCGCCACCGACAACTTCAAGGCCGGCGAGCTGATCGGCGCCTGGGCAGCGAAGACGCTGGGTGATGGCGCCAAGGACGCGCGCATCGCCTTCGTCGATGCGATCCAGTCCCAGCCGACGGTCGACATGCTGCGCGACCAGGGCTTCATGAAGGGCTTCGGCATCGATATCAAGGACCCGAAGCGCTACGGCGACGAGGACGATCCGCGGATCGTCGGTCACCAATGGGGCGCCGGCGCCGAGGAAGGCGGCCGCACCGGCATGGAGAACCTGCTGCAGAAGGATCCGACCATCAACGTGGTCTACACCATCAACGAGCCGACCGCGGCCGGTGCGCATGAAGCGCTGAAGGCGATCGGCCGCGACAAGGACGTGCTGATGACCTCGGTCGACGGCGGCTGCCCAGGGGTCGAGAACGTGAAGGCGGGCGTGATCGGCGCGACCGCGCAGCAATATCCGCTGCTGATGGCCTCGATGGGCGTCGAGGCGGTGGCGAAGTTCGCCAAGTCGGGCGAGAAGCCGAAGCCGACCCCCGGTCTCGAGTTCTTCAACACCGGCGTCGCCCTGGTCACCGACAAGCCGGTCGAAGGCATCGAATCCATTACGTCGGAGCAGGCCCTGAAGAAGTGCTGGGGTTGACCGTTGCGCGGGCGAGCGGCCGCCTGGCTGCTCGCCCCTTTTCACAAGGAGCCAATTGGAATGAAGCGTCTCGATAGCAAGCTCGCCCGCATCCGGTCCGGCCAGTACAAGCGGACCGATTTCATCATCGCCGATGCCAAGGACGGCGACATGGGGCCGAGCCTCACCTCCAGCGGGCCGCACCGCCAGTCCGACGGCACCTGGACGCGCTATCGCACCCGCGCCGAATTCCTGGACCAGATCGCCGCGATCGTGCAGCAGGACATCGTCGACATCATGCTGACGTCGGCCTCCAACCTGGAGCTGCTGAACGAGCGCGAGGTCTTCCACAACAGCGCGGTGAAGCCGGCGATCCGCGCCAACGACACCACCGACATCTGGCGCTGCCGCGGCGCGGTCTATCACAACAGCCCGTCCCGCCCCTTCCGCTCCGCCAACCTGTCGCACGTGATGTATGGCGCGGCCGAGCCGACGCCCGACAAAGGCATCGTCGGCACCGACCTCGGGCTCTATTCGATCACCTTCAACAACGACATTGACGCCGACGTGCGCTCGCTCGAGCATTTCAGCGAATTCCGCGCCGACGCCGTCGCGCACGGCTTCAAGTATTTCCTCGAGGTGTTCAATCCGAACGTCGGCACCGGCATCGATCCCAAGCTTGTGCCGCACTACGTCAACGACGTGATCCTGCGCTGCCTCGCCGGCGTCACCAAGGCGGAACGGCCGCAGTTCCTGAAGATCGCCTATAACGGCCCGAAGGCGCTGGAGGAACTCGCCTCCTTCGACCCCAGCCTGGTGGTCGGCGTGCTGGGCGGCGGTGCCGGCACTACGCGCGACTGCTTCGAGCTGATCCACCAGGCGGAGCGCTATGGCGCGCGGGTCGCACTGTTCGGGCGCAAGATCAACCTCGCGGAAAACCCGCTCACCATGGTTTCCTTCATGCGCCAGGTGGCGGACGGCAGCATTGCGCCGGCCGAGGCAGTGAAGGCCTATCATGGCGAGTTGCAGAAGCAGAAGATCAAGCCGGCGCGGTCGCTCGACGAGGACCTCGCCATCACGGAAGCGCCGCTGAAGGCCGGCTGAGGAACCTCGATGGCGCGGCGCGGCTTCGTCACCGGCGGCACCTGGTGCGTCGATCTCAATAAGATGATCGACTTCTGGCCGCCGGAGGATTCGATCGCCGAGATCCACCAGATCGACGTGCGCGGCGGCGGCTCCGGCTCCAACCTCGCCATCGACATGAAGAAGCTCGATCCCGCGATGCCGGTGGAGACCATCGGCATC
>DATFDU010000153.1:0-12760 GCA_035251915.1 Dongiaceae bacterium
CCTCGGGCCGCGAGCTCAAGGTCGCCTATCTCGACAATGACGGCATCGTGGCCCATGCCAAGGCCGGGGCGCTGCTGATCGACTGCTCCACCACCGATGTCGACAGCGCCCGCACGGTCGCGGACGCCGCCAAGAAGCGCGGGCTGCAGTTCATCGATTCGCCGGTGTCGGGCGGCGTGGCCGGCGCGGAGGCGGGCTCCCTGACCTTCATGGCGGGGGGCGAGGACGTGGCCGTGGACGCCGCGCGGCCGATCCTGATGTCGATGGGCAAGAACGTGGTCCACACCGGCGCCAGCGGCTCCGGCCAGGCGGCGAAGATCTGCAACAACCTCATCCTCGGCATCAGCATGATCGGCGTCAGCGAGGCGTTCGTGCTGGCCGAGAAGCTCGGCCTGTCGGCGGAGAAGCTGTTCGCGGTCTCCTCGACCTCTTCCGGCCAGTGCTGGTCGCTCACCTCCTATTGCCCGGTGCCGGGGCCGGTGCCGGCGGCGCCGTCCAACCGCGACTACCAGCCGGGCTTCGCCGCCAAGATGATGCTGAAGGACCTGCGCCTCGCCACCGACGCGGCCGAAAAGCACAGGCAGGGGATTGAACTGGGGGATCTGGCCAAGAAGCTCTATGAGCGATTTGTCCAGGAAGGGTCCGGAGACCTCGATTTTTCCGCAATTATTCAGGCGATCCGGCAGCGCTAACGCCAGGGGATTGAATTCCTGGGCATTTTTCATCTTTTCAATAACGCGCCATTTACCATTCTTTTACAGCGAATGCCTAACTTTGCAGGTGAACGCTCATACCGGGCGCTAGGAAATCTCCGGTTACCTGCGAAGGGGAACCCACGTGAAGAAAGCTTATCTGGAAACCATCGCGCTGGTTGAGCGCCTGCACCGTGAGTGCCTTGAAGTCATCAAGGCCGACCTCGACCGGCAGGGCATCCGCGACCTCAACAACGTCCAGGCCATGATCCTGTTCAACATCGGCGAGGACGTGCTGTCGGTCGGCGAACTAACCAACCGCGGCTACTATCTCGGCTCCAACGTCTCCTACAACGTCAAGAAGATGGTGGAGAACGGCTACTTGGTGCAGGAGCGCTCGCCGCACGACCGCCGCGCCGTGCATGTGAAGCTCTCGCCCAAGGCCCAAGCCGTCTGCCAGAAGATGCACGAGATGTACGACCGTCACGTGCGCGGCATGACCGAAGTCGCGACCCAGGCCGACCTCGACACCGCCAACGGCACCCTGCGGCGCCTGGAGCGCTTCTGGGGCACCTCGATGAGCTACGCCACGCGGTAATCGCAGCGGGCGCGGACAATCTGATCCGCGCTTCTTCCCGCCGATCCTGACGATCATTGGAAACGACGCCGCGACGCGTCGCTCGGTGTTGACTCTGATCGCGCACATCAAATCTCGAAATCCGGGCCTCAATCGTGATCGACCTGCAGAACCGGTGCCCTAAACCGTTCGCCACCCATCCGCGAGGCTCAGATCGGCATGCCGCCCGAGATTGTCGCCCTAATCGAGAAACCCTACCTGCTGATCGCCGTACTGCTGGTCGGCGCACTTACCGGCATGGTCATCGAGCGGTTCCTATCCAAGATGCGACGGCAGTCATGGAGGGAAAGGAATCGCTGGCGATGGGAGAGAAAGCGCAATGGGCCGCACATCACCAGCGGACCGTGGCTCGCAGAGGCCGATGCGGCAGCCCCGAAGCAAGCTGATGCTGCCGATCAGTTGCGGATTGTCATGGCCGCGAGCTTCACGATCCAGCCGCTCCTTAACAGGAGCGAAGCGCGCGTCTTCAAGGAACTCGATCGTATTGTGATCAGCTGCAATCCGGGATGGCAGGTGATGGCGCAAGTGTCGCTAGGCGAAATTCTACGTTGCAAGGATGCGAACGCCTACAGCTGCATCAACTCGAAACGGGTCGACCTGCTTCTGATGGACGAGGACTACCAACCTCGACATGCCATCGAATATCAGGGCGGCGCACATCACCAGGGCACCGCGGCGGCGCGCGATGCGGTCAAGAAGGAAGCGCTACGACGCGCAGGGATCGGCTATCACGAGGTCGTCGCCGGCCATACCACGCCATCCGAACTCAGGCGGTTGATCGAGAAGCTTGTGGATAAGCCAACCGCGGCCGGTTAGCGAGAGGCTGGCGCGAGGATGGCCGCCGCGGCCGAGACCCGCAGCGACCTAGGCGATAAGGAGCTGAGCAGGCGCGCGGCTTCTCGGTCGTGCTCCGCATCGAAAGCCTGGCCGATCGCCAGCGAAGCGTCGCTGGTTGCAGTCCTCACATGAACGCCTGGATCCCCGTCTGCGCGCGGCCCAAGATCAGCGCGTGGATGTCGTGCGTGCCCTCGTAGGTGTTGACCGCTTCCAGATTCATCACGTGGCGGATGACGTGGAACTCGTCGGAGACGCCGTTGCCGCCGTGCATGTCGCGGGCCTGGCGGGCGATGTCCAAGGCCTTGCCGCAGGAGTTGCGCTTCAACATGGAGATTGCTTCCGGCGCGGCGCGGCCTTCGTCCTTCAGGCGGCCCAATCGCAGGCAGGCGTGCAGGCCGAGCGTGATCTCGGTCTGCATGTCGGCGAGTTTTTTCTGGATCAGCTGGTTGGCGGCGAGGGGGCGGCCGAACTGCTTGCGGTCCAGGGTATATTGCCGCGCGGCGTGCCAGCAGAACTCCGCGGCGCCGAGCGCGCCCCATGAGATGCCGTAGCGCGCGTTGTTGAGGCAGCCGAATGGACCTTTCAGACCCTGCACGTTCGGCAGCAGGTTCTCCTCCGGCACGAACACGTCTTCCATCACGATCTCGCCGGTGATGGAGGCGCGGAGGGAGAACTTGCCTTCGATCTTGGGCGTGGAGAAGCCCTTCATGCCGCGCTCCAGCACGAAGCCACGGATCACGTCGTCTTCGGTCTTAGCCCACACCACCGCGATGTCGGCGATCGGGGAGTTGGTGATCCACATCTTGTTGCCCTTCAAGACGTAGCCGCCGGAGGCCTTCCTGGCGCGGGTCTTCATCCCGCCCGGATCGGAGCCGTGGTCCGGCTCGGTCAGGCCGAAGCAGCCGACGATCTCGCCGGTCGCCAGGCGCGGCAGGTATTTCTGGCGCTGCTCCTCGGTACCGTAGGCGTTGATCGGATGCATGACCAGGCTGGACTGCACCGACATGGCGGAGCGGTAGCCGGAATCGACGCGCTCGACTTCGCGCGCGACCAGGCCGTAGGAGACATAGTTGGTGCCGGCGCAACCGTATCCGTCGATGGTGGAGCCGAGCAGGCCGAGCGCGCCCAGCTCGTTGATGATCTCGCGATCGAACGTCTCGTGCCGGTTCGCTTCCAGAACCCGCGGCATCAGCTTGTCCTGGGCATAGTCGCGCGCGGTGTCGCGCACCATGCGCTCCTCCTCGGTCAGCTGATCCTCGAGCAGGAGCGGGTCCTCCCAGTGGAATTCGGCTTTGCTCTTGCTCTTGGCGTCCATGACTCTTGCTCCTGATCGTGCGTGCTGTGGTGTCCGGGCGGCGCGGCGTATAGCATGCGCCCCGGGGAAGAGGCAGAGGCCGCATATCATAGCCCTATGTCCGAGGCGGATAACTACATCATCGAGTTCACCCAGGTCGGCGGCAGCGTGAAGGTCACGGCTGTGGACCCAAAGACCATGACCGAGGTCTCGATCGTCGGCGGGCCGCAATACTCCCAGGAGTTCCTGACCCGGCAGGCGGTCAAGAAGCTCGAATACGTCCTCTCCAAGCGCGGCGAAAAAGAGCAATGACGGCTGGTCTTTAGGGATTGTATACAATATAACTTATGGCTTGTGGCGGGTAAACACTTGGGTTACAAACCGCGCCGCATTAAGAATCGACGGCTGGCGGCTGATACTTGGACGTGAGATCCGGGACGGGCCAACAGGGGGCTTTGGCATTTCCATTCTGCGTTCATGCATCGTTGTCGCGCAGCCGATCAACATCGGTGCGGCGGCGTACGCCGTCATGAACGGGACATGGCACCCGGCGTGTTGACGCACGCGCGGCGGTGATGGGGGGCTGATGGAATACTTCACGCAGCAGCTGATCAATGGCCTGACGCTCGGCGCCATCTACGGGCTGATCGCGATCGGCTACACGATGGTCTACGGCATCATCGGCATGATCAACTTCGCCCACGGCGACGTCTACATGATCGGCGCTTTCCAGGCGATGATCATGTTCCTGATCTGCGGCGCCCTCGGCCTGACGTGGGTGCCGCTGGTGTTGGCTCTGATGCTGATCGTTGCGGTGATCTTCACCGCGGCCTACGGCTGGACGGTGGAGCGAATAGCGTATCGGCCGCTGCGCGGATCAACGCGGCTTGCGCCGCTGATCTCCGCGATCGGCATGTCGATCGTGCTTTCGAACTTCGTGCAGCTGGCGCAGGGTCCGCGCCCCAAGCCGATCCCGCCCGTGATCCGTGGCGGATTCCAGATCATGGAGAGCGACGCGGGCTTCGTCGTCCAGCTCGGCTATCTGCAGATCGTGATCATCCTGCTGACGGTCGGTTTGATGGCCATCTTCGCCTACCTGATCGCGAAGACCCCGCTCGGCCGCGCGCAGCGGGCGTGCGAGCAGGACATGAAGATGGCCTCGCTGCTCGGCGTCAATGTCGACCGCACGATCTCGCAGACCTTCGTTATGGGCGCGGCTCTGGCCGCGGTGGCCGGCATGATGGTCACGCTCTATTGGGGCGTGAATGACTTCTTCATGGGTTTTGTCGCCGGCATCAAGGCGTTCACCGCGGCAGTGCTGGGCGGCATCGGCTCGCTGCCCGGCGCGATGCTCGGCGGGCTGCTGATCGGCATCATCGAAGCAATGTGGTCGGCCTATTTCACGACCGAGTACAAGGATGTCGCGGCATTCGGAATCCTGGTGCTGGTGCTGATCTTCCGACCGACAGGGCTGCTGGGCCGGCCGGAAATCGAGAAGGTGTAGGCCGATGGCAACGACACAGAGCGGCGCCGCCGCCGCGCCGACGCCGATGACGGTCGCGCTCAAGGAAGCGGTGATGACCGCCTTCCTGATCTTCATGCTCTCCTTCCTGATGATCGGGTTCGAAACCCAAGCGACGCAGGGCCAGCCGCTGTCTTACACGACCCGTTTCGCGGCGATCGCGTGGGGGATCATCCTGGTGCCGCTCGGCCGCATCCTGATGGTCTATGACCGGTTCGGGCGTCCGCTGCCCGCCCTGTTCGGCGGCGGTCTCGCCTTTCTTTATCTGTTCGGCGGCGCGGTGGTCGCGCTCGCCTTCGACATCCTGGTGATACCGTTCAACGACTATTTCGGTCCTGCCGCCGGGGCTGCCGGCATCCCGCTGCCGTTCGCGGATCCGATCATCGATGCGATCTTCGGTCTCGGCGCACTCTACATTGTCATTCAGGGCGTCCAGACGATCCGCCGCCGGGCGCATGGTGAGTTGACGCTCGAGGCGCGCGAAGCGAAAGAGGCGCGCGGCTCCCAGCGCGCCAAGCAGCTGTCGCTGGTGCTGGGGCCAGCTTTGCTCGGCATCGCCCTGGTGCTGCCGTTTACGCCATGGGGCGACCGCGTGATGGTGGAGACCATGACGCTGATCCTCACCTACGTGATGCTCGGCTGGGGCCTCAACATCGTGGTCGGCCTCGCCGGCCTGCTGGACCTTGGATACGTCGCGTTCTACGCAGTCGGCGCCTATTCGTACGCCAAGCTGGCGGTCGACCTGGATCTCAGCTTCTGGGCATGCCTGCCGCTGGCCGGGCTGTTCGCCGCCTTCTTCGGCGTCGTCCTCGGCTTCCCGGTGCTGCGCCTGCGCGGCGACTACCTCGCCATCGTCACGCTCGGGTTCGGCGAGATGATCCGCATCACGCTGATCAACTGGCAGGAGTTCACCGGCGGGCCGAACGGCATCAGCGGCATCCCCCGGATCACATTCTTCGGCGTACCGTTCGATCGAAGTCCGGAAGAGGGCACGGAGAGCTTCCATACGCTGTTCGGCCTCGAGTTCGACAGCATGCAGCGGATCCTGTTTCTCTACTACGTGATCCTCATCCTGGCGCTCATCACCAATTTCTTCACCATGCGACTGCGGCGCCTGCCGATCGGGCGTGCCTGGGAAGCGCTGCGCGAGGATGAGACCGCGTGCCGCGCGCTCGGCATCAATCCCACCAACACCAAGCTGACGGCGTTCGCCATCGGCGCGATGTTCGCCGGCTTCGCCGGCTCGTTCTTCTCCGTGCGCCAGGGCTTCGTCAGCCCGGAGAGCTTCGTCTTCCTGGAATCGGCGATCATCCTCGCCATCGTGGTGCTGGGCGGCATGGGCAGCCAGGTCGGCGTGGCGCTGGCGGCGGTCCTGCTGATCGGCCTGCCGGAGGTCATGCGCGAGCTGTCGCTGTACCGCATGCTCGCGTTCGGCGCGGTCATGGTCCTCATCATGCTGTGGCGCCCGCGGGGCCTGCTGGCGCATCGCGAGCCCACCATCCTGCTTCATCGCGGCAAGGCCAGGGCGCGAACGCGGAAATCGGAGGCCACGGCATGAGCGCGGCGGCTCTGGCCATGGCCGATCCCGACCAGGTCAGCCTGTTGAAGGTCGACCACCTGACCATGCGGTTCGGCGGCCTGCTGGCGATCGACGATGTCAGCTTCGTTGCACGGCAACGCGAGATCACCGGCATCATCGGTCCGAACGGCGCCGGCAAGACGACGCTCTTCAATTGCATCACCGGCTTCTACAAGCCGACCGTCGGGCGCCTGACCTTGTACGGCGACGGCCGTCCGGCCTATCTGCTCGAGCAGATGGACGGCCATATGATCGGCAAGAAGGCGCGCGTTGCACGTACTTTCCAAAACATCCGGTTGTTCGCCGGCATGTCGGTCCTCGAGAATCTGATGGTGGCGCAGCACAACAAGCTGATGCTCGCCTCCGGCATGACCGTCTTCGGGCTGTTCGGGCTGCCGGGCTATCGCCGCGCCGAGCGCGAAGCCAGGGACAAGGCGGTGCATTGGCTGGAGCGCGTCAACCTGATCGACTATGCCGACATGTCGGCGGGCAATCTTCCCTATGGCGGGCAGCGCCGGCTCGAGATCGCCCGCGCCATGTGCACCGATCCGGTTCTGCTTTGCCTCGACGAGCCGGCCGCGGGCCTCAACCCGCGGGAATCGGGGGAGCTCAACGCCCTCCTGCTGTCGATCAGGGACGAGTTCGGCATCGGCGTCCTGCTGATCGAGCACGACATGAGCGTGGTCATGGGGATCTCCGATCACATCGTGGTGCTGGACTACGGCCGGAAGATCTCGGACGGCGCACCGGCGGAGGTGCAGCGCGATCCGGCGGTCATCCGCGCCTATCTCGGCGAGGAGGAGAAGGAATGACCTCCATGCTGAGGATCTCCGGCATTCACACCTTCTACGGCCACATCGAAGCGCTCAAGGGCGTCGATATCGAGGTCGGCGAGGGCGAGATCGTCACCATCATCGGCGCCAACGGTGCCGGCAAGTCGACTCTGCTCATGACGATCTGCGGAACGCCGCAGGCGCGCCACGGGTCGATCGTGTTCGAGGGCGAGGACATCACCCGCAAGCCGACGTTCGAGATCATGCGGCGCGGCATCGCGCAGTCGCCCGAAGGCCGGCGCATCTTCCCGCGCATGTCGGTGCTGGAAAACCTGCGGATGGGCGCGATCACCACGGACCCGAAATACTTCGACGAGGACGTGGAGAAGGTGTTCGCGATCTTTCCGCGCCTGAAGGAGCGTCATGGCCAGCGGGGCGGAACCCTGTCGGGCGGCGAACAGCAGATGCTCGCCATCGCACGCGCCCTGATGAGCCGGCCGCGGCTGCTGCTGCTCGACGAGCCATCGTTGGGCCTGGCGCCGCTGATCGTGAAGCAGATCTTCCAGGTCATCCGGGAGATCAACCAGCAGCAGAAGGTCACGGTGTTCCTGGTTGAGCAGAACGCCAACCACGCGCTGAAGCTGGCGCATCGGGGCTATGTCATGGTGAACGGCAACATCACCATCAGCGGCACCGGCAAGGATCTGCTCGCCAATCCCGAAGTGCGCGCGGCCTACCTGGAAGGCGGACGTCATTGAAGCAGGCAAGCCGGTAGAGAGGACGATCGCATGCTGGCGGAGATCAATTTCTGGGAGTTTCTCGGCATCACCGGGATCTTGTTCGGTGGTTGCGCTTTCATGATGGGGCAGGCCATCGCCGACACCTGGCGGCCTGCCTGGCAGAACGTCCCCTACGGCATTCTCCTGGCGGCGGGAAATCACTTCCTGGACTGCGCCCTGTTCGGCGGCTCATGGGGCAATTGGGTGCACTACCTGCTGGATGTCGTCGTGCTGGTTGCCATCGCCTTGTTCGCCCATCGGGTGACTTTGGCGCGCAAGATGGTGTCGCAGTACCCGTGGATGTACGAACGCGCCGGCCTGCTGAGCTGGCGGGAAAAGGTATCGGCTTAGGCCCGCTCCAACGGGCCAAAGGGTGTCCGCTCTATTTCACGTTAATTTGCGGGGAATAGCGGATTGACCGGGCAGCGCAAGCAGAGGATGATTGCGCCAAGCTCGATGGTTGGAGGACCAACTCGAGTGACAACATACACGTGAGAGAGGGAGACATGCTCAAGAACTTGCTTACCACGACTGCGCTCGTGGCGGCGGTTGCTGTCGGTGCATTCGCGATGCCGACTGTGGCCAGTGCCGACATCACGATCGCGGTTGCCGGACCGATGACCGGTGATCTCGCCGCGTTTGGCGAGCAGCTGCGTCGCGGCGCCGAGATGGCGGTGAAGGACATCAATGCGGCTGGCGGCGTCAACGGCGAGCAACTCAAGCTCGAGATCGGCGACGACCAGTGCGACCCGAAGCAGGCCCGCCAGGTCGCGAATGATCTGGTTCAGAAGGAAGTGGCTTTCGTAGCCGGTCACTTCTGCTCAGGGTCTTCGATCCCGGCTTCGGAAGTCTATGCCGAAGAAGGCATTCTCCAGATGACCCCGGCGTCGACCAACCCGGACTTCACCGAAGGCCCGGCGAAGAAGGGCGTGACGACTGTGTTCCGCACCTGCGGTCGTGACGATGCGCAAGGCGTGTTCGCCGGTCCGTGGCTGGCGAAGACCTATGCCGGCAAGAAGGTCGCCATTCTCGACGACAAGTCGGCCTACGGCCAGGGCCTCGCCAACGAGACCGAGAAGAACGCCAAGGCGTCGGGTCTCGAGCCGGCGATGCGCGATACCTATACCGCGAAGGAAAAGGACTTCTCGGCCCTCATCAGCAAGATGAAGGATGCGGGCATCGAGGCGGTGTACATCGGCGGCTACCACAACGACGTGGCGCTGATGGTTCGCCAGGCGCGCGAGCAGGGCTTCAATGCCGACTTCATCTCGGCTGACGCTCTCAACACCGCCGAGTTCTGGTCGATCTCCGGCCCGGCCGGCGAAGGCGTGCGCTACAGCGATGGCGCCTCTGCCGTGAATCTCGACAGCGCGAAGGCGGTGGTCGAGAAGTTCCGTGCCGAGAGCTACGAGCCGGAGGGATACACCCTCAACTCCTATGCCGCGATCCAGGCATGGGCGGCGGCCGCCGGTATTGCGAAGTCGATCGAGGGCGAGAAGGTTGCCGAAGCTCTGCGTGGCAACACGATCCCGACCGTGATCGGCGATCTGTCGTGGGACGACAAGGGCGACCTGACCAAGGTCAACTACGCCTGGTACGTCTGGCATGACGGCAAGGGCGTGCAGGAGCCGCTGAACTAAGTCGTTCGGTGCTTTGATCTGAAAGGCCCGGGTGGCAACGCCCGGGCCTTTTCTTTCTTGGGGGAATCCTCAGCATGAAGGTCACGACATTCGGTGTAGCTGTCGCCGCTCTGCTCTTGATGTCCGCATGTGCGACCGGCGAGCGCGCGACGGGCGAACCAGCTCCATCGCCCTCGGTCGTTCGCATTGCGGTCGCCGACATGCCTTATCCGCCATTCTCGTTCAAGAATGCCTTCGGCACGTGGGCCGGGTTCGATGTCGATCTCTCGCGCGCGGTTTGCGAGGTCGAGTAACTGACATGCGAAACGGTGGCCATGCCCTGGGACGACTTGATTCAGTCGCTGATGGAGAGACGCGCCGATGCGCTCTCGACTTCGATGCAGACCGCGCCTGAGCGCCGCGAGATCGTCGACTTCACCAACTTCTATTACGAATCAATCCATGCGCTGATCGGTCCTGCATCCAGCGCCGCGATTCCGAATATAGCCGATCCGAACAGCCTCAAGGGCAAGAAGATAGGCGTACAGACCGCCACTGTTTCAGCCGCTTACGGGCCCAGCATTTTGCTGGCGTCGCTGAGGTGAAGCTATACGCCACGCTGAATGATGCCCTGGCCGATCTGAAGGCTGGCCATCTGGACTATGTGTCGGAGTTCGTGACCTTCCTGATGCCCTTCCTGGAGCAGAACCCCAGCTTCGTCGTGAAGGCAATCTCGCCGCTCAATCCGATCCTGAATCAGGGCATAGCCATCGGCGTTCGCCGGGGCGATGGAACTCTCAGGACGAAGCTGAACGAAGGTATCGCGGCGGTGATCAGGAACGGCACCTATGACGAAATCCTGGACAAGTACCCGGGCTTGGGAGAAGAGATCCGGAAGCCGCAGACTTGACCTGCCAGATAGGGCCTCTGGAGGGCCTGCGGCGGCGCGGTTCACGCCCAGCTTCTTAGCGATAGATTGTGGTTGGCGGGGCGGGAGACGGGTTATATTGTATGCCGCTTCGCGTAGCCCGGAACCCCAGAGATGCCCAAGGAAACCATCGCGATCGCCAGCGACCATGCCGGCTTTGAGTTGAAGACCCAGTTGAAGCAGGAACTGGCGGCGATGGACTTCGAGCTATTGGACCTCGGGACGGAATCCGCGAGCTCGGTCGATTACCCGGACTTTGCCGACCGCCTCGCCGCCGCCATCAAGGACGGCAAGGCCGCGCGCGGGGTCCTGGTCTGCGGCACCGGCATCGGCATTTCCATGGCCGCGAACCGGCACCGCCACATCCGCGCGGCCGTGGTGCACGACGTCACCAGCGCGCGCCTGACCCGCCTGCACAATAACGCCAATGTGCTGTGCCTGGGGGCGCGGCTCACCGGGGCCGATGTCGCAAAGGACTGCCTGAAGGTGTTTTTAACGACAGATTTCGAGGGGGGCCGTCACGAAAATCGCGTCGCCAAACTGGGCTGAGATGGCCCGGTTCCGCCTGCGATAGAGGACCTCAAAGATGACGACCCAGACCTATGCCCCCATGCCCGGCTTCTTCACTTCCGGCCTCAGCGAGCGCGATCCGGACGTGTTCGCCGCGATCGGCAAGGAGCTCTATCGCCAGCAGGACCAGATCGAGCTGATCGCGTCCGAGAACATCGTTTCGCGCGCCGTCCTGGAAGCGCAGGGCTCTTGCCTCACCAATAAGTATGCCGAGGGCTATCCCGGCAAGCGCTACTACGGCGGCTGCGAGTTCGTCGACGTCGCGGAATCGATCGCGATCGAGCGCGCCAAGAAGCTGTTCAACTGCACCTTCGCCAACGTGCAGCCGCATTCCGGCGCGCAGGCCAACCAGGCGGTGTTCTTCGCGCTGCTGCAGCCGGGCGACTCATTCCTCGGCCTCAACCTCGCGGCGGGCGGTCACCTGACGCACGGCTCGCCGGTCAACCAGTCCGGCAAGTGGTTCAAGCCAATTCCGTACACGGTGCGAACGCAGGACCAGCAGCTCGACATGGACCAAGTCGCCGAGCTGGCGAAGGAGCACAAGCCGAAGCTGATCCTGGCCGGCGGTTCCGCCTATCCGCGCTTCTGGGACTTCAAGCGCTTCCGCGAGATCGCGGATTCGGTCGGCGCCTATTTCATGGTCGACATGGCGCACTTCGCTGGCCTGGTGGCCGGCGGCGTGCATCCGAGCCCGCTGCCGCACGCGCACATCGTGACCACCACGACGCACAAGACCCTGCGCGGCCCGCGCGGCGGCATGATCCTCAGCAACGACGAAGCGATCGGCAAGAAGATCAACTCAGCAGTCTTCCCGGGTTTGCAGGGCGGTCCGCTGATGCACGTGATCGCGGCCAAGGCGGTGTCGTTCGGCGAAGCGCTGCGGCCGGAGTTCAAGGTCTACGCGCAGACGGTCGTCGAGAACGCCAAGGTGCTGGCCGACACGCTGGTGCAGGGCGGCCTCGCCATCACCACCGGCGGCACCGACAACCACCTGATGCTGGTGGACCTGCGGCCGAAGAAGCTGACCGGCAAGGATTCCGAGCACAGCCTGGAAGAGGCCGGCATCACCTGCAACAAGAACGGCATCCCGTTCGATCCGGAGAAGCCGGCGATCACCTCCGGCGTCCGCCTCGGCACGCCGGCGGCGACCAGCCGCGGTTTCGGGCCGAAGGAGTTCAAGACCGTCGGGCAGATGATCGTGCGCGTGCTCGATGGGCTCGCGGCCAATCGCACTGACAACGGCAAGGTTGAACACGAGGTGCGCGAGGAAGTGCGCGCCTTGTGCAAGAGGTTCCCGATCTACGGGGGCTGAAGCGAGGCTTTTGGGGGACGTGAATGCGCTGTCCGTTTTGCGGAAACGAGGATACCCAGGTCAAGGACTCCCGACCCACGGACGATAACTCCGCCATCCGCAGGCGGCGGCAATGCACCAATTGCGGTGCGCGCTTCACCACCTTCGAACGCGTCCAGCTGCGCGAGCTGGTCGTCGTAAAAAGCAACGGCCAGCGCGAGCCGTTCGACCGCGAGAAG
>DATFDU010000154.1:0-3068 GCA_035251915.1 Dongiaceae bacterium
GCCATCGCGTAATCGGCATCGGTGACGCTGCCCTGGTCGGTTTTCCAGGCGGTCTGCAGGCAGAGCAGGTTGGCGGCCTCGATCTCGGTCGCCATGTCGGCCAGCTTGAAGGAGGTGCCCTGGAACTTGCCGATGGTCTGGCCAAACTGCTTGCGGGTGGCCGCCCATTGTGCGGCCATCTCCATGGCCCGCTGGGCCCGGCCGACGCACTGGGCGGCGACGGTCAGCCGCGTGGCGCCCAACCACTGGTTGGCGACGTCGAAGCCGCGATGGACCTCGCCCAGGACCTGGCGCTTGTTCACACGGCAATTGTCGAAGACCAGCTCGCAGTGGTGGAAGCCGCGATGCGAGACCGAATGTGGGCCCATGCGGACGTCCAAGCCGGGCGTATCCTTGTCGACCAGGAACGAGGTGATCTTCTTCTTCGAGCCCTTGCTGGTCTCCTCCACACCGCTCGCCGCAAACAGCACGATGAAGTCGGCAACATCGGCGTAGGAGATGAAGTGCTTGGTGCCGTTGATGACGAAATCGTCGCCATCGGCTTCTGCGCGGGTCTGCATCGAGCGCAGGTCCGAGCCGGCGTTGGGCTCGGTCAGGCCGAGGCACTCGACCCGCTCGCCGCGAATGGCGGGCAGGAGATAGCGCTCGACCTGCTCGCCCTGGCAGGCGCGCAGGATGTTGCTGGGCCGCGCCACCGCGTATTGCAGCGCGAAGGAGGTGTGGCCGAGCTCGCGCTCCATCAGGGTCAGCGCGACATGGTCGAGGCCGCCGCCGCCCAGCTCCTCCGGCATGTTGGCGGCGTAGAAGCCGTGCTTGATGGCAGAGGCATGGATCTGCCGGATCAGCTCCGGCCGCACCTTGTTGGTGCGCTCGACCTCTTCTTCGTACGGCTTCAGCTCCGCCTCCACGAAGGCGCGGATGCTGTCGATCAGCATTTGCTGTTCCGAGGTCAGGCCGAAATCCATGGCAGTCTCTCTGTCTACTTCTTCTTCGGCAGCGCGATGGCGCGTCCGGAATTCGGGGGCAGGGGCAGTGCCCTGTGCGCTTCCATGACTTCCGCCAGCTTGGCAGCGACCTCTGGGCGGAACGGGGCGGACTTCGGTTCGCCCGCGCTGTCGATATTCACCAGCATGAACTCGGAGGTGGCGGCGAGCTCGTCGCCCAAGCGCGCCGTGTGCATGGTGAGATAGAGCTGGAACCGCTTCTGATCGAACCCGATCAGCTGGCAGCGGATCTCGACTTCCTCATCCAGCTTCACCTCGCGCAGATAGTTGATATGCGCTTCGAGGGTATAGATGGTGGTCTTGGTCGCGCGCCGCTCTGCATCGGACATGCCGATGCGGCTCATGAACTCGTCGACGCCGCCCAGGCTGAAAATGACCAGGTAATAGCCGTCGTTCAGGTGGTTGTTGTAGTCCACCCACTCCGGCTTGACCCGCGTCTTGTACAGACTGAGCGGCGCTGCGATCGCCATCTTATTCGTCCGGGCGCAGGCCGTGGCGCTGCTTGGCGCCCTTGATCGCATCGAGCACGCTGATGATGGCATCGTCGCGATAGCGCTCCAGCTGCTTGATCGAGCGATTGCCTTTCTGCTGGTCGGTGCCTTCGACCACGCGGTCGATCAACTGGTCGGTGAGGGGCGGAGCCTTGAGCTTGGTCCAGGGCAGCTCGAGGGCCGGGCCGAATTGCGCCATGAAGTGCTTCATGCCGGCATCGCCGCCGGCCAGCGTGTAGATCAGGAAGCTGCCCATGAAGGAGAAGCGGATGCCGCAGCCGAAGCGGATCGCATCGTCGATCTCGGCGGTGGTGGCGACGCCTTCATTGATCATGTGCAGGCTTTCGCGCCACACCGCCTCGAGCAGGCGGTCGGCGACGAAGCCCGGAATCTCCGAGCTGAGCTTCAACGGGTGCATGCCGATCGCGGCATAGATCTGCGCCGCGGCGTCGGCGGCTTCCTGCGCGGTCTTCTTGCCTTTGACCACTTCGACCAGCGGCAGCAGATAGACCGGGTTGAACGGATGGCCGACCAGGCAGCGGTCCGGGTTCACGGCGTCGCTGTAGAAGTCGGTGGGCAGCAGGCCCGAGGTCGAGGAGCCGATGATCGCATTCGGCTTGCAGGCGCGGGTGATTTGCGCGTGCAGCTTGCGCTTCAGGTCCTCGCGCTCTGGCGCGCTTTCCTGGATGAAGTCGGCATCCTTCACGCATTCCTCGACGGTCTTCACGACCTTGAGGCGGTTCTGGCTGGCTCCGGCCTTCAGCCCGACGCGCTCCAGGGCGGGCCAGGCATTGGCGATGTTGGCGCGCAAGGTCTGCTCGCCGTTCGGCGCCGGATCCCAGGCGATCACGTCGAGACCGTTGGCCAGCGCCCGCGCCGCCCAGCCGCTGCCGATCACGCCGGCGCCGATCACGGCAAAGGTCTTGATGCTGGTGATATAGGCCATGTGCGTTCCCCCTTCGCGTGATCTCAATTGCGCGGCTTGAGGCCGAGCTTCTTGCGGCCCTCCGCCGGCGTCAGCGGCCGCCCGCCGAGCTTCTGGATGATGTCGACGGCGCGATCGACCAGCGTCGCGTTGCTGGCATAGACGCCTTTCTCGAGCCAGAGGTTGTCCTCGAGCCCGACGCGCACGTTGCCGCCGAGCAGCATCGCCTGCGCTACCATCGGCATCTGCATGCGGCCGATGCCGAAGCCCGCCCACACCGCGCCCTCGGGCAGATTGTCCTTCATCGCCTTCATGGAGACGGTGTCGGCCGGCGCGCCCCATGGAATGCCGAGGCAGAACTGGAACATCGGCGGCGCGTCGAGCAGGCCTTCCTTCAGCATCTGCTTGGCGAACCAGAGATGGCCGGTGTCGAACACCTCCAGCTCCGGCTTCACGCCCAGCTCCTGGATGCGCTTGGCGCCGGCGCGCAGCTGCTTCGGCGTCGAAACATAGATCAGGTCGCCGTCGCCGAAATTGAGCGTGCCGCAATCGAGCGTGCAGATCTCCGGCAGCAGCTCCTCGACATGCTTCAGGCGCTCGATCGGCCCGACCAGGTCGCAGTTCGGGCCGAACTTCATCGGCTCTTCG
>DATFDU010000155.1:0-5385 GCA_035251915.1 Dongiaceae bacterium
CCTGCTGCTCGGCTACACCGGGCTGCTGTCGTTCGGTCATGCCGCCTTCTTCGGCGGCGCCGCCTATTTCACCGCCCATGCCGCCAAGGTGTGGGGCTGGCCGCCGGAAGCCGCGGTCCTGGTCGGCGTGGTCGGCGCGGCGCTGCTCGGCCTCGTCATCGGCTTCTTCGCGATCCGGCGGCAAGGCATCTACTTTGCCATGATCACCCTGGCGCTGTCGCAGATGTTCTTCTTCTTCTGCGTCCAGGCGGAATTCACCAACGGCGAGGACGGCATCCAGGGCGTCCCCCGCGGCATGCTGTTCGGTATGCTCGATCTCAATGTCCCGCTCAACATCTACTACTTCGTGCTGGCGGTGTTCCTGATCGGCGTGTTCGCGATCTGGCGCATCGTCAATTCGCCGTTCGGCATGATCCTGCGCTCGATCCGCGAGAACGAGCGGCGCGCCATCTCGCTCGGCTACTCGGTCGCCAACTACAAGCTCGCCGCCTTCGTGATGTCGGCGGCGCTCGCCGGCCTCGCCGGCGCGGTCAAGGCGCTGGTGTTCCAGTTCGCGACCCTGACCGACGTCGCGTGGCAGATGTCGGGCGAGGTGATCCTGATGACCCTCTTGGGCGGCATCGGCACCATGGTCGGCCCGGTCGTCGGCGCCGGCCTGGTGGTCAGCCTGCAGAACACGCTCGCCACCTCCGACTTCCCGGTGACCATCGCCACCGGCATCATCTTCATGATCTGCGTGCTGATCTTCCGCCGCGGCATCGTCGGCGAGATCTATGCGCGGCTGCTGCGGCGCGGAAAGTAGCGCACGACGTCACATCGCCTCGCTGCGCCGGTACACCTCCGTGCTGAGATATTTCAGCCCGGAGTCGACCAGCAGGGTCGCAATGCTGGCATCCGGTCCAAGGCGCTGGCCGGTGCGGATCGCGGCGATGACGTTGGCGCCGGATGAGGTGCCGGCGAACAGCCCTTCCTCGCGTGCCAGGCGCCGTGCCATGGCTTCGGCCTCGGCGGTGGGGACGGGAGCGATCTCATCCACCAGGCCCGGGTCCCACATCGGCGGTGCGTAGCCGATGCCGATGCCTTCGATCTTGTGAGCGCCGGGCCGGCCGCCGGAGAGCACGGCGGATTCGCGCGGCTCGACCGCAACGATCCTGACCTTCGGGTTGTGACGCCGCAGCACAGTGGCGACGCCGAGCAAGGAGGCGGTGGTGCCGATCGACTGCACGAAGGCATCGACCTTGCCGCCCGCCTGGCTCCAGATCTCCTCGCCCATCGGGCGATAGCCTGCGACGCTGTCGGTATTGTTGAGCTGGTCGGTCCAATAGGTGCGGGGTTGCCGGCTGAATTTCCGCGCCATCTCGATCATGTCGCCGATCAGCTTCCTGGTGATCTTGCCGCCTTCGCTTTCGATCAGCGTCAGCTCCGCGCCGAGCGCCGCCATCTGCGCCAGCTTCTCCTCGCTGAACGCCGTCGAGCTGACGATGCGCAGGCGGTATCCCTTCGCGGCGCACACCAAGGCGAGCGAGGCGCCGGTGCTGCCGCCGGTATACTCGACAACCGTGTATCCCGGCCGCAACCGTCCGTCCTGCTCGGCGCGCGCAATCATGGCTTGCGCCATCCGGTCCTTCATGCTGCCGGTCGGATTCTGGCCCTCGACCTTCACCAGAATCTGCGAGCAGCCGGCCGGAACCACCCGCCGCAGCTGCACCAGCGCGGTGTTCCCGATAGCGTCCAGAACTGTGGCGCTGACAGCCATGAGCGACATCCTCCCGGTTCTTGCAAGGGACCCCTAGACGCCGCGCCGCCGCGTCAGCCATTGCTTCAGCGCCACGGCGTTGTTGTGCTCCTCGTCGCGCGCGGCATAGAGCAGGGTCACCGTCCCCGTGCGCAGATGCTCGCGCAACTCCTTCACAGCCTCGCCGGCCTGCTTCAGCTCGGCGGCATAGGCCTTGCGGAATTCGTCCCAATCCTCCGGATGGCCGTGGAAGCGCTTGCGCAGTGCGTCGCTGGGCGCGATGTCCTTGAGCCAGAGATCGATCTTGGCCTTGTCCTTGGCGATGCCGCGCGGCCACAGCCGGTCGACCAGGATGCGCATGCCGTCGCTCGGCGCCGGCGCCTCGTAGATCCGCTTCAGCTTGACGGTCTTCGCCATGGTGCTTTCCATGTATCTACAAATAATGTATATACATGGAATATGAGCCCGTCAATGCAGCGCAAGACCCTGCGCACCGATGCCCGCGCCCTGGTGGGCTCCTGCGCCGGCTGGAACAGCCGCCTGGCCGCGCGCCGCATCGGCCAGTTCCTGGATCGCGAGCTCCAGGAAACCGGGCTTACCGCGGCGCAATTGGGGCTGATGGCGCAGATCGCAGCGGCCGCCGATGACACGCTTGGCGCGCTGGCCCGCAGCACCGGCCTCGAGCAGTCGACGCTGTCGCGCAACCTCCGCACGCTGGAGGGGCAGGGGCTGATCGAGATCGCCGTGGTGGAGAGCGACCTCCGCCGCCGCGCGGTCTGGCTCACCGAGACCGGCGCGCGCCGGCTGGAGGCTGCCATCCCGCTCTGGCGCAAGGCGCAGGCCAAGCTCGCCCGACACCTGTCGCCGGAACTCCCGCGCCGCCTGGCCGGCTTGGCCGAGGCCCTAGGCTAACGCATAACCCGATAGGTCAGCTCCGCGGTGCCGTTGGCCAGCCGATCCGACCGCACCAGCTCCAGCGTCGTCGCGTCCTCTGTTTCCTCGAACATCCGCATCCCGCTGCCGAGGATGATGGGGAAAATCATCAGCCGATACTCATCGACCAGATCGTGCCTCCTCAGCGCGTTGAGCAGCGTGCGGCTGCCATGGACCAGGATGTCGCCGCGCAGCTCCTTCTTGAGCTTCGCGACCGCCGCCATCGCATCGCCTTGCAGCACATGGGTGTTGTTCCACGCCGGGTTCTGCAGCGTGGTGGAGGCGACATATTTGGGCATCGCGTTCATCTTGTCGGCGAACGGCCCGTTGAAGTTTGGCCAGGCGCCGGCGAAGCTCTCGTAGGTGACGCGGCCGATCAGCAGCGCCTCGTGCGCCATGACCTCGCGCATCTTCCACTCGATCTGCGCTTCGTCCTGGAACCGCGCGACCCAGCCGGTGTGGCGATAGTTCGGCTCGCCGCCGGGCGCTTCCACCACGCCGTCGAGCGACACGAACTCCGACACGACAATCTTGCCCATGCACGTTATCCCTTCACCGCCTGCTGCAGTTTCGCGATGTCGATCTTGGTCATCTGCAGCATCGCCTTCATGGCCCGCTGCGCCTTGCCCGGATCCGGGTCGCTGATCAGCTCGATCAGCACGCTCGGCGTGATCTGCCAGGACAGGCCGTACTTGTCCTTAAGCCAGCCGCAGTCTCCCGGCTTGCCGCCGCCGGCGGTCAGCTTCTCCCACAGGGTATCGACCTCTTCCTGCGACTTGCAATCCACCATCAGGGAGATCGCTTCGTTGAACTTGAACTGCGGCCCGCCATTGAGGGCGGTGAAATGCTCGCCCTCCAGCTCGAAGGTGCAGAACAGCACGCTGCCCTTGGGCCCCGGCCCGGCGTCGCCATTGCGCACTACTTTGCCGACCTTCGCGTTCTTGAACACCGAGCAATAGAAGTGCATCGCCTCCTCGGCCTGGGTGTCGAACCAGAGGAACGGATGGATCTTCTGCATATCGCCGTCTCCTGCTCAGCCAAGGTTCGCAAAATCTTCTTCGGTGAAGAACGGACGGATCTCGACGTCAGTGATCTCGTCATGCGGGTTGGGGCAGCGCTTCAGCCATTCCACCGCTTCCGCCATCGACTTCACTTCCCACAGCCAGAAGCCAGCGATCAACTCCTTGGTCTCCGCGAACGGCCCGTCGATCACGGTGCGATCCTTGCCGTCGAAGCGGACCCGCTTGCCCTGGGAGCTCGGCCGCAGGCCGGCGCCGTCCAGCATGATCCCGGCCTTCTGGAGAGCCTCGTTATATTTGCCCATCTCGCTCAGCAGCTGCTGGCTCGGCATCGCGCCATTCTCGTAGGCCTTGGTCGCCTTCACAAACACAATGACTTTCATGACCTTAACTCCTGTCGCATCGCTCTCATGGAGGCGGTGAGAACCATCCTCTGCCTGAACGACGAACCAGGCCATGGGATGCCGACAGGCCGAAAAAATTTTTCTGGGGCGCCAGACCGGGCGGTGGACTAGCCGCCGAAGGACCGCCGATGCACGAACGTGCCGGCCTCCAGGTATGCCAGCTCCTCGGCGGTCGAGGTGCGGCCCAGGGCGGCGTTGCGATGCGGCTGCCGTCCGAAGCGCGCGACCACCGCGCGATGGCCGCGGGCCTGCGACGCGGAGAACTCGTACAGCGCGCGCACCTGAGCCGGGGCCGCGGGGATCAGCGCATCGGCCAGCGCAATGCAGCGATCGAGATCGGCCAGCCGCTCGGAATGGCCGAGCGGCAGCATGAAGAAGGTTTTCTCCCAGACGGTGGCCAAGCGGTCGTAGAACCCGCATGCGAGTCCATCCAGGGCCAGCGTCACCGCTCTTGCATCCTGGGCATAGGCGGCGGCAGTTCCGCCATGCAGGCTGCGCGAGAACTGATCGAGCACGATGATCAACGCCAGGCTGCTGCGCGGCGTATCCGCCCAGGCGTCGAGCAGGCCCTGTCTTGCCGTCTCGTGGCTCGCGGCAAACCGCTGTGCGATCTGTTCATTGGCGCCGCCGCCAAACCAGAATTGGAACTGCCGGCGATGGGCCTCCTGATCCGCGTCGAGACCGGGCGGAAACCAGAACGCCAGGATGTCCTCGGCTTGGGTCATGACACCCGGTTTAGCAGGCGGTCGTCGCAATGGCCAGGCGCGGACTCAGCGATTGACCATCTCCATCATCGCCGGCGCATAACGCTGGCCGACCGCCGCACCTTTCGGCGCGATGCGATCGATCTCCGCGAGATCGGCCGGCGTCAGCCGCACCGTGCTTGCGGCGGCGTTCTCTTCCAGCCGCGCGATGCTGCTCGTTCCCGGGATCGGGACGATGCCCTTGCTTCGCGCCAGCAGCCATGCGAGCGCGAGCTGCGACGGCGTGCAACCCTTGCTTCGGGCGAGCGCGTTCACCCGGTCGACCAGGGCCAGGTTCTTGCCGAAATTCTCGCCCTGGAAGCGCGGCGATGAGCGCCGCCAATCGTCCGGCGCCAGGTCATCGATGCTCTTGAACCGTCCCGCCAGGAAGCCGCGGCCAAGCGGGGAGTAGGCGACGAAGCCGATCCCAAGCTCCTGCACCGCCGGCAGGATCTTGTCCTCCGGATCGCGGCTCCACAGCGAATACTCGCTTTGCAAAGCCGTGATCGGATGGATCTTGTGCGCCCGCCGGATGGTCGCCGCGCCGGCTT
>DATFDU010000156.1:0-3212 GCA_035251915.1 Dongiaceae bacterium
CTGCATCGGCCGATTCCGTCTGTTCGGCGGCCTCCCGCGCGACCGCTTGCCGCTCGGCTTCCTTCTTCGCGGCCTCCTTCTTGGCGGCCTCGGCTTCCGCGGCCTGTTGCCGCGCCTCCTCCTCGGCGCGCGCCGCTTCCAGCCGGTCGAGCAGCTCCTTGAGGCTCTCCGCCTGGTCGGCCAGCTGGCCCACCCGCTTCTTCTGCTCCTGGCTCTGCGCCAGGGTCGCTTCCTGCAGCTTGGCCTTTTCCTTGAGCAGGGCGGCAAGGTGCTGGTTTTCCTGCGCCAGCCGGTCGACGGAGGCTGCCAGCTCCTCCTGCCTTGCCGCGGCCACCTCGCGCAGCTCCTGCACCTCCGCCAGATCGGACTGCAGCTGCTTGGCGCGATCGTCGAGCGCGCGGGTCGCCGCCGCCATCAGGGTGGCGGCCCGCGCCTCGTCGACCGGCGTGCGGTCGGAGAAGAACGCCGCCTGCGGCGGCCGCAGCGAAAGCCGCTCCAAGGCGATCAGGGTCGCGCTCAGCTGCGCGCGCTTCTGGTCGAGATCGGCGGCACTGGTCTGCTCGCGCGCCGACAGCTCGGCCAGCTCCTGCTCCAGCGCGGTGGCTTCCGATTCGGCGTCCTGCACCTGGGCGGCGGAGCGGACCAGCTGCTGTTGCAGCCGCGCGACATCCTTGGCGAGCCTGTCGGCCTTCTGCTTCAGCTCGCTCGCCTCGATCTTGCCCTGGTCGATCTGCTCCTGGATCTGCTGCAGCTCTTCGCTCGACTGCGCCCACGCCGCGCCCACCGCTGCCGGCGCTGCGGCCAGCACGCACAGCCAGCGCAGCATCCGCAGGTCAGGCCGTGGCACGAGCGCGCGCATCCTCGCGGGGCACCAGCAACGAGCGGCCGGTCATGGAGGCAGGCTTCGGGAGGTTCATCAGCTCCAGCAGGGTCGGGGCGACATCGGCCAGCTTGCCGTCGACCACCTTGCGGCCTTGAGCGCCCACCACAACCACCGGCACGCGGTTCAGGGTGTGCGCGGTGTGCGGCTCATGCGTGGTCGGGTCGGTCATCATCTCCGCATTGCCATGATCGGCGGTGATCAGCAGCGCCCCGCCCCTGGCTTCGACCGCGGCGCGCAGCCGGCCGAGGCAGCGATCGACCGCCTCCACAGCCTTGATCGCGGCGGAGAGATCGCCGGTGTGGCCGACCATGTCGGTGTTGGCGAAGTTGACGACCACCAGGTCGAACTGATCGGACTCGATTGCCGCCACCAGCTTGTCGGTCACCTCATAGGCCGACATCTCGGGCTTCAGGTCGTAGGTCGCAACCTTGGGCGAGGGCACCAGGATGCGCTCCTCGCCCGGGAACAGCCGCTCCTCGCCGCCGTTGAAGAAGAAGGTGACGTGCGCGTATTTCTCGGTCTCCGCGATGCGCAGCTGCTTCAGCCCCGCCTTGGACGCGATCTCGCCCAGCGTGTCGGTCAGCTCGGACGGCGGGAACAAGGCCGGCATGAACTTCGCGAGCGCACTGGAATACTCGACCATGCCCAGCACGGCCGCGAACTTGACGACATGCTTGCGCTTGAAGCCGTCGAACGCGGGATCGAGCAGGGTGGTCAGGATCTGCCGGGCGCGGTCGGCGCGGAAATTGCCCATCAGCAATCCATCGCCGTCCGTCATGCCGGTGAAGCCTTCGATCAGGGTCGGCTTCACGAACTCATCGGTCTCATCGCGCGCATAGGCGGCTTCGACCGCGGCGACGGCGTTCGGCTCCTTGTGCGGTGCATCGCCGAAGAAGGCGTTGTAGGCCAACTCCACGCGCTCCCACCGCTTGTCGCGGTCCATCGCATAGTAGCGACCGCCCACCGTGCCGAACCCCACATTGGCGAGGCCGGATAGTTCGGCGGCGACTTGGGCGACATATTGCCTGGCGCTGCTCGGCGGCGTGTCGCGGCCGTCGAGGAACGCGTGCAATGCGACTGGCACGCCGGCCGCGCTGACCAGCTTCGCCAGCACCACCAGATGCGCCTGGTGCGAATGCACACCGCCCGGCGACAACAGGCCCATGAGGTGGCAGGTACCCTTGCTCTGCTTCAGCTTGGCGATGAACTCCTGCAGCAGGGGATTGCGCGCCAGCTCGCCGTTGGCGACCGCGAGGTCGATGCGCGGCAGGTCCTGCATCACCACCCGGCCGGCGCCCAGATTCATGTGGCCGACCTCGGAATTGCCCATCTGCCCTTCCGGCAGGCCGACATGCAGCTCCGACGCATCGATCAGTGCATGCGGGCACTCCCGCATCATGGCGTGCCAGTTCGGGATGTTGGCCTGCTCGATCGCGTTGTCGTCGAGCTGCGGCCGATGGCCCCAGCCGTCGAGGATGCAGAGCACGATCGGTTTGGGTCGCTTGCTGGTCATAGCTCTCTTATTCGTCACTGTTGTTCCACGTAAGCCGGGCCGACGCGCTCGAAGCTGATCGGCTCGTCGAAGAATCCGGCCGGTGGCTTGGCCAGGAACGTCTGCCATTGCTCCGACGTTGCGGTGATCCGAACGTCCGTCATGCCGCCTTCGACCGTGGTGGTGCCGGGCAGCTTGCCGCTCTTCACCGCCTGCTCCAGCGCCTCGTTTCCTGGAAACCAGACAGACACCGCATTCGTGCCGTCGAACCGGTATTTGCCGATCAGATGGCCGGCTTCGGAACCGGTGACCATGACGTTCAGGTAGTTGCCCGATGGCAGGTTGGTGACATGGGCGTCATAGGTCTCGATCTCGCCCAATCCCTCGACCCCATGCTCGGCGGTTGCGATGCGCAGCGTGCCCTCCTCGGTGGCGAACACGTGCGCCACGATGTAGCCGTCCTCCTCTTCGGACAGCCATGATCCCCACAGCCGGGGATCGTTCTTTTCCGGATCGGCCGCGGCGACCGGATGCTCCGATTCGGGCAGGCACCCCGCCAACAAGGCTGCCAGCGCCAAACCCGCCGCCATCCGGCGGAGTTGATCGATTCGCCAAACTGTCATCTTGCCCTCAATCGCGGTGATAGGGATGCCCCGCCAGGATCTGCTGCGCCCGGTAGATCTGCTCCACCAGCATCGCACGGGCCAGCAGGTGCGGCCAAGTCATCTGGCCCAGCGATAACACAAAGTTGGCCTCATTGCGGAGGTCCGGCGACAGGCCGTCCGCGCCGCCCAGCAGGAACAGGATTTCCGCCGCGCCCTGCTCCTCCCAGGCCCT
>DATFDU010000157.1:0-5452 GCA_035251915.1 Dongiaceae bacterium
CGTGACGTCATTCTGCCGGAAACCATCACGGTCCAGGAGCTCGCCAGCCGCATGGCCGAGCGCGGCGCCGACGTCATCAAGAGCCTCATGAAAATGGGCGTGATGGCGACCATCAACCAGGTGATCGACGCCGACACGGCAGAGCTCATCATCACGGAGTTCGGCCACAAGGTGCGCCGCGTCACCGAGGGCGACATCGAGACCGGCATCCTGGGCGCAGAAGATGTCGACGACCATCTGGTGGCGCGTCCGCCGATCGTCACCATCATGGGTCACGTCGACCACGGCAAGACCTCGCTGCTCGACGCGCTGCGCCAGACCGACGTGGCGGCGCACGAGGCCGGCGGCATCACCCAGCATATCGGCGCCTACCAGGTCCAGCTGGACAACGGCGGCAAGATCACCTTCATCGACACGCCGGGCCACGCCGCCTTCACCGAGATGCGCGCGCGCGGCGCCAACGTCACCGACATCGTGGTGCTGGTGGTGGCGGCCGACGACGGCATCATGCCGCAGACGGTCGAAGCCATCCGCCACGCCAAGGCGGCGAAAGTGCCGATCATCGTCGCGGTCAACAAGATCGACAAGCCGGACGCGGACGTGAACCGCGTGCGCAACGAGCTCTTGAGCCACGAGCTGGTGGTCGAGGAGCTGGGCGGCGACGTGCTGGCGGTCGAGGTCTCGGCCAAGATGAAGACCAACCTCGACAAGCTCGAGCAGGCCCTGCTGCTGCAGGCCGAAGTGCTGGAGCTCAAGGCCAATCCGGACCGCATGGCGCAAGGCGCCGTGATCGAGGCCAAGCTGGAGCGCGGCCGCGGCACGGTGGCGACGCTGCTGGTGCAGAAGGGCACGCTCAAGGTCGGCGACATCCTGATCGCCGGCAGCGAGTGGGGCCGCGTGCGCGCGCTGCTCGACGATCGCGGCCGCTCGGTCGACACCGCGGGTCCCGCGACGCCGGTCGAGGTGCTCGGCCTGCAGGGCACGCCGCAGGCGGGCGACACCTTCGTGGTGGTCGAGAACGAGGCCCGCGCCCGCGAGATCGCGGAGTTCCGCGCCCATCGCCATCGCCAGCACCAGATGGCGGCGGCCAAGCGCGGCACGCTGGAGCAGATGTTCACCAAGATCCAGGCGGGCGAGACCAAGGAGCTGCCGGTCGTCATCAAGGGCGACGTGCAGGGCTCGGTCGAGGCGCTGGTGAGCTCGCTGAACCAGCTGTCGAACGACGAAGTCGGCGTGCGCGTGCTGCATGCTGCGGTCGGCGGCATCAACGAAAGCGACGTCACGCTGGCGCGCGCCTCGGGCGGCATGATCATCGGCTTCAATGTCCGCGCCAATCCGCAGGCGCGCGAGCTGGCCAAGCGCGACCATATCGACATCCGCTACTACTCGATCATCTACAACGTGGTGGATGACGCGCGGGCGGCGTTGACCGGCATGCTGGCGCCCACCCTGCGCGAGCGCTTCCTGGGCAATGCCGAGATCCGCGAAGTCTTCAACATCACCAAGTTCGGCAAGGTCGCCGGCTGCATGGTGGTCGAAGGCACGGTCAAGCGCGGCGCCAAGGTGCGCCTGCTGCGCGACAGCGTGGTGATCCACGAAGGCACCCTCAAGACTCTCAAGCGTTTCAAGGACGAAGTGCGCGAGGTCAAGGAAGGCTTCGAGTGCGGCATGGCGTTCGAGAACTACGACAACATCGAGAAGGGCGACATCATCGAGTGCTTCGAGGTCGAAGAAGTCGCCCGCGCGCTGGCGTAACGCCGCCGCGTCCTATCCTGTAGTGCAGCGGCGGTCCCTCATGGGGCCGCCGCTGACCGTTTGAGCGAAAGACAATGGCTCGCAAGAAGAAATCATCGGCCCCGGCAGGACAGCGGCAGTTGCGCGTGGGGGAGGAGATGCGCCATGCGCTGGCCGAGATTCTGCGCGAGCATCACCTGGCCGATCCGGACCTCTCGGGCAAGATCATCACCGTCACCGAAGTGCGCGTGAGCCCGGACCTGCGCAACGCCACCGCGTTCGTGCTGCCGCTCGGCGGCACCGAGACGGACAAGACCGTGCAGGCGCTGAACCGCGCCGCCGGCTATTTCCGCGGCGAGCTGGGCCGCGCGGTCAAGATGCAGTTCACCCCCACCATCCGCTTCCGCGCCGACGAGACCTTCGAGGAGGCGAGCCGGATCGAGAAATTGCTGCACGACCCCTCGGTCGCCCGCGACCTCAAGAAGGATGAGGACGATGAGGCGTAAGAAGGGGCAGAAAGTCGATGGCTGGCTGATCCTGGATAAGCCGGTCGACCTGACCTCGACCCAGGCCGTCACCATCGTCAGGCGGATTTTCGACGCGCAAAAGGCGGGCCACGCCGGCACACTCGATCCGCTGGCCTCGGGCATCCTGCCGATCGCCCTCGGCGAGGCGACCAAGACCGTGCCGTACGCGATGGATGCCGCGAAGGCCTACCGCTTCACCCTCAGGTTCGGCGAGGCGCGCTCGACCGACGATGCCGAGGGCGCGGTGGTGCAGACCTCCGACATGCGCCCCAGCGACGAGGCGATCCGCGCCGTCCTGCCGCAGTTCACCGGCCTCATCACCCAGGTCCCGCCGGCCTTCTCGGCGATCAAGGTGCAGGGCGAGCGGGCCTATGATTTGGCCCGGGCGGGGGAGCAGGTGGAACTGGAGCCGCGCCAGGTCCTGGTCCGGTCCATCCGCCTGCTGGGCCGGCCGGGCCCGGACGAAGCGATCTTCGAAGTCACCTCCGGCAAGGGCGCCTACATGCGCGCTCTGGGCCGGGATTTGGCAATCGCATTAGGGACTTGCGGCCATATCCGGGACCTGCGGCGGACCGCCGTCGGCCCGTTCACCGAGGAGCGGGCGATTTCGCTGGAATCTCTGAAGGCCCTGGGGCATAGTCCCGCCGCTTTTGAGTACCTTTTGCCCGTCGAAACCGCGCTGGACGACATCCCGGCCCTGGCTTTGACGGCCACCGAGGCGATCCGCCTTCGGTCGGGACAGCCGGTTGGATTGCTCCACCGACAAGACCGCGACCGTATTTACGAGCTTGCTCCCGGCGGCATGGTCCGCGCCATGGCGGAGGGCAGGCTCGTGGCCTTGACCAGGTTCGAGGCCGGCGAACTCGTTCCGGTGCGGGTGCTGAACCTCTAGGGAACAAGGAGAAACCCGATGTCGATCACGGTCGAGCGCAAGCAGGAACTGATCAAGGAACATGGCGATGGCGGCAAGAACACCGGCGCACCGGAAGTGCAGGTGGCTCTGCTGTCGGAACGGATCAAGAATCTGACCGAGCATCTGCAGACGCACGAGAAGGATTTCCACTCGCGTCGCGGTCTGCTGGTCATGGTCGGGCAGCGTCGTCGCCTGCTCGACTACCTCAAGAAAAAGCACAGCGCGCGCTACCAGGACATCATCAACAAGCTGGGGCTGCGCCGTTAATTGGCGTTCGCGAACCCGCCTTCGATGAACCATCGAGGCGGGTTCGTGTTTTATGGATCGGACGCGCCGAAACGACCGGAGCGCCAGATCGATCCAAGGACAGCCGGGCCGACGCAAGCAACGTCCCGCATCTACCTCGAAACAAAGATGACGTTGTTTTCGCGGGTCCGGCACAAATCCGGTCGCTCATGACTATGGATTCCGAGAAGGACCAAAGAATGTTCAAGATCTATCGCAAGGAAATCATGTGGGGCGGGCGGAAGCTCACCCTCGAGACCGGCCGCATCGCGCGCCAGGCCGACGGCGCCGTGCTCGTCACCTACGGCGACACCATGGTGCTGTGCACCGCGGTCGGCGCCAAATCGCCGAAACCGGGCGTGGACTTCTTCCCGCTCACGGTGAACTACCAGGAGAAGACCTTTGCCGCCGGCAAGATCCCGGGCGGCTTCTTCAAGCGCGAAGGACGGCCAACCGAGAAGGAGGTGCTGACCTCGCGCCTCATCGACCGGCCGATCCGCCCGCTGTTCCACCCCGCCTACCGGAACGAGACGCAGGTCATCTGCACCACCTTGAGCCACGATCTGGAGAATGATCCGGATATCGTCGCGATGGTCGGCGCCTCGGCCGCGCTCACCATCTCCGGCATTCCCTTCATGGGCCCGATCGGCGCCGCACGGGTCGGCTACATCGACGGTGCCTATGTGCTGAACCCGAAGCAGGACCAGCTGCCGGAGTCGCAGCTGGAGCTGGTGGTCGCCGGCACCGCCGAGGGCGTGCTGATGGTCGAATCCGAGGCCAAGGAGCTGTCGGAAGAGGTGATGCTGGGTGCGGTCAATTTCGGCGCCGTCGAATACCAGCATGTCATCAACGCCATCATCGACCTCGCCGAGCAGTGCGCCAAGGAGCCATGGCCCCTGGCGGAGGAGAGCCCGGAGAAGAAGGCGGTCTGGACCGGCCTGCAGGCGTTTTCCAACGACCTGCGCGCGGCCTATGCCGAGCAGTCCAAGCAGGCCCGCACCGACAAGATCGACGAAGTGAAGAAGAAGGCCAAGGAAGCGATCGGCGGCGATGATGCCGCTAAGACCGAGCTGGTCGGCAAGCTGTTCAAGGACCTCGAGCGCGACATCGTGCGCGGCGACATCGTGAAATCCGGCAAGCGCATCGACGGCCGCGACGGCAAGACCGTGCGTCCGATCAGCGCCGAAGTCGGCATCCTGCCGCGCGCCCACGGCTCGGCGCTGTTCACCCGCGGCGAGACCCAGGCGCTGGCGGTGGCCACCCTCGGCACCGGCCAGGACGAGCAGATCATCGATGCGCTGGAAGGCGAGTATCGCCAGACCTTCATGCTGCACTACAACTTCCCGCCGTACTCGACCGGCGAAGCGGGCCGCATGGGCTCGCCCGGCCGGCGCGAGATCGGCCACGGCAAGCTGGCCTGGCGCGCGATCCATCCGATGATGCCGGACAAGGAAGCCTTCCCTTACACCATCCGCATCGTGTCGGAGATCACGGAGTCGAACGGCTCGTCCTCGATGGCGACGGTGTGCGGAACCTCGCTCAGCATGATGGATGCGGGCGTGCCGCTGAAGCGGCCGGTGGCGGGCATCGCCATGGGCCTGATCAAGGAGCCGGCGGGCTTCGCGGTGCTCAGCGACATCCTGGGCGACGAGGATCACCTCGGCGACATGGACTTCAAGGTCGCCGGCACCGACCAGGGCATCACCGCCCTGCAGATGGACATCAAGATCACGTCGATCACGGCGGAGATCATGAAGATCGCCCTGGCGCAGGCCAAGGACGGCCGCATGCACATCCTTGGCGAGATGGCCAAGGCCTTGACCGGCGCGCGCGAAGCGGTGAGCCAGAACGCGCCGCGCATCACCGTCATCAACATCCCGAAGGACAAGATCCGCGAAGTGATCGGTTCCGGCGGCAAGGTGATCCGCGAGATCTGCGAAGTCACCGGCGCCAAGATCGACATCGAGGACGACGGCACCATCAAGGTGGCGGC
>DATFDU010000158.1:0-5625 GCA_035251915.1 Dongiaceae bacterium
AGGCAAGGGCCCGTTCAACATCGAGCTGTTCGGCGGCTCGCCGGACGACAACAACGCGTTCTTCTTCTACGACGGCGCCATGTCGGTGCTGCAGCCCTACATCGACAGCGGCAAGCTGGTGGTGCAGAGCGGCCAGATGGGCATGGACAAGGTCGGCACCCTGCGCTGGGACGGCGCGGTGGCGCAGGCCCGCATGGACAACCTCTTGAGCGCCTATTACGGCGACAAGCGGGTGGACGCGGTGCTCTCGCCGTACGACGGCCTCTCGATCGGCATCCTGTCGTCGCTGAAGGGCGTCGGCTACGGCAGCGCCGATCAGCCGATGCCGATCGTCAGCGGCCAGGACGCCGAGATCCCCTCGATCAAGTCGATGATCGCCGGCGAGCAGTATTCCACCGTGTTCAAGGACACGCGCGAGCTCGCCAAGGTCACGGCCCAGATGGTCGACGCGCTGCTGGCCGGCAAGGACGTGCCGGTCAACGACACCAAGACCTACGACAACGGCGTCAAGGTCGTCCCCTCCTACCTGTTGAAGCCGGTCAGCGTCGGCCGCGACGACTGGAAGGAGATCCTGGTGGGTAGCGGCTACTACACCGAGGATCAGATCACGAACTAGGACACCCATGACTGGTTGGCCCCGCCGGCAGCGGCGGGGCCAATCCCTTCCCATGGTTGCGACGACCGGCGCGGATGCCGGCTTTTTTGTTTTCATGGCCGGCGCTGCGGCGCAAGATGGAGCGGTTTCGGAGGCTTCTATTTGACCCTGGCAATGACGCAGCACGCACCCCAGGAGACGATCCTGGAGATGCGCGGCATCACCAAGACCTTTCCCGGCGTGAACGCGCTGGACAACGTCAACCTCGCGGTGCGTGCCGGCGAGATTCACGCGGTGGTGGGCGAGAACGGCGCCGGCAAGTCCACCCTCATGAAGGTGCTGAGCGGCGTCTACCCGCACGGCGACTATTCCGGCGAGATCCATTTCCAGGGGACGGAATGCAGGTTCCGCGACATCGCGGACAGCGAGAAGGCCGGCATCGTCATTATCCACCAGGAGCTGGCGCTGGTGCCGCTGCTCTCGATTGCGGAGAACATCTTTCTCGGCAACGAGCCGGCCAAGAACGGCATCATCGACTGGTATGCCGCCTTCGGCAGGACGCGCGAGCTGCTGAAGAAGGTGGGCCTCAAGGAATCGCCCAACACCCTCATCACCGACCTCGGCGTCGGCAAGCAGCAGCTGGTGGAGATCGCCAAGGCCCTGGCCAAGGAAGTGAAGCTGCTGATCCTGGACGAGCCGACCGCCAGCCTGAACGAGAGCGACAGCGATGCCCTGCTGGCGCTGCTCAAGGAGTTCCAGGCGCACGGCATCTCCTCCATCCTGATCTCGCACAAGCTGAACGAGATCCTGGAGGTGGCAGACACCATCACCGTGCTGCGCGACGGCACCACCGTCGACCGGCTCGACTGCCGCGCCCAGACGGTGGACGAGGACCGCATCATCCGCTCGATGGTGGGGCGCGAGCTGGCGGACCGCTACCCCAGGCGCACGCCGCGCATCGGCGATCGGATCTTCGAGGTGAAGAACTGGGTCGTCTATCACAAGGAGCATGCCGACCGGCAGCTGATCAAAGGCATCGACCTCAACGTCCGCAAGGGCGAGATCGTCGGCATCGCCGGCCTGATGGGGTCCGGGCGCACCGAGCTCGCCATGAGCATCTTCGGCCGCTCCTACGGCCAGAAGATCAGCGGCCAGGTGCTGCTGCACGGCAAGGAGATCGACGTCTCCACCATCGGCAAGGCGATGGATGCCGGCATCGCCTACGTCACCGAGGACCGCAAGAACTACGGCCTGGTGCTGATCGACGACATCAAGCGCAACATCACGCTGGCCAACCTCAAGGGCGTCTCGCGCAACGGCAAGATCGACGACAACCAGGAACAGAAGGTCGCCCACAAGTTCCGGCGCGAGCTCAACATCCGCTGCTCCAGCGTGTTCCAGCAGGCGGTGAATCTTTCCGGCGGCAACCAGCAGAAGGTGGTCTTGAGCAAGTGGCTGTTCACCGGGCCGGAGATCCTGATCCTGGATGAGCCGACGCGCGGCATCGACGTCGGCGCCAAATACGAGATCTACACCATCATCGCGCGGCTGGCGGAGGAGGGGAAGGGCATCATCGTCATCTCCTCCGAGATGCCGGAGCTGCTCGGCATGAGCGATCGCATCTACGTGATGAACGAGGGCCGGATCGTCGGCGAGATGCCGACCAGGGAAGCGAGCCAGGAAAAGATCATGCGCGCGATCATGAAGTCCTGGGACAAGTGAGATTGCAGGAAGCATCGAGATGGCACAGCAAACGCTAGCGTCGGAAGAGACCGGTCACCACCGTTCCCTGGCCAGCTTCGTCAAGAGCAACATCCGCGAATACGGGATGCTGCTGTCGCTGATCCTGATCATGGTGTTCTTCCAGATCATGACCAACGGCACGCTGCTGAAGCCGCTCAACCTCACCAACCTCATCCTGCAGAACTCCTACATCGTCATCATGGCGCTCGGCATGATGCTGGTCATCGTCGCCGGCCACATCGACCTCTCGGTCGGATCGGTGTGCGGCTTCGTGGGCGCGGTCGCGGCGGTGCTGATCGTCCAGGAGCACATCCACTGGATTCCCGTGACGATCTTCTGCCTGATGTTGGGCGCCGCGATCGGCGCGGTGCAGGGCTATTTCGTCGCGTTCTGGAAGATACCCTCGTTCATCGTCACGCTGGCGGGCATGCTGGTGTTCAAGGGCCTGGCGCTGTGGATCCTGGCGGGCCAGTCGGTCGGCCCGTTCCCGGTGCCGTTCCAGCGCATGAGCTCGGGCTTCCTGCCGGACCTGGTGACGGGGCCGTTCGGCGCCTTCAACCTCACCTCCTTCCTGATCGGCGTCGCCGTCACGGCCCTGGTCATCTATTTCAACGTCAAGGAGCGGCGCGGCCAGCAGGCGCATGGGCTGGTCGAGGAGCCGTTCGTGTTCTTCGTCGGCCGCAACATCCTGGTGGCGGCAGGGTTCCTGCTGTTCTCGTACCTGATGGCGTCGTACAAGGGCCTGCCGAACGTGCTGATCGTCATGTTCGCGCTGATCGTGCTCTACGCGTTCGTGACCTCGAGCATGACCATCGGCCGGCGCATCTATGCGCTCGGCGGCAACGAGAAGGCGGCGCGGCTCTCGGGCATCAAGACCAACCGGCTGACCTTCTACACCTTCACTAACATGGGTCTGCTGGCGGGCCTCGCCGGCCTCATCTTCGCGGCGCGTTTGAACACCGCGACGCCGAAGGCCGGCCTCGGCTTCGAGCTCGACGTGATCGCCGCCTGCTTCATCGGCGGCGCCTCGGCGTCGGGCGGCGTCGGCAAGGTGGTGGGCGCGGTGATCGGCGCCTTCGTGATGGGCGTGATGAACAACGGCATGTCGATCCTCGGCGTCGGCATCGACCTGCAGCAGGTGATCAAGGGCCTGGTGCTGCTGGCCGCGGTGTTCCTCGACGTCTACTATAAGAACAAGGCGTAGGCTTCGGCGCCGAACCTTAGCCACTTCGGCGGATGATGTTCCGCGCTCAGCCGGCCGACCGCAGCTCCGTGATGGGGCAGGTGTAGTTGAGGCCGTTGACGGCGACCAGCGCCATCAGCGGACCGCGGATGCTGCTGGCGCCGAAGCACAGGATGGTGCCGATCTTGCCGTCGCGGAACCGCACCTTGTCGCCGACCCGGAAATCCTCGATCTCCACCGGGCCATCCTTCGGCACCCAGGTGTGCAGCAAGGTGCGTTCGCCGTTCAACCGCGCCCGCCGCGCCGCCAACAAGTCGAAAACCACCGCCGTCATGGGATCAAGGCCTCCCAGCTAGCGTCCGATCCGCCCAGTTCGATAGGAAAACGCCGAGACCCG
The DNA here is from genome assembly GCA_035251915.1 of Dongiaceae bacterium. Taxonomy (GTDB): domain Bacteria; phylum Pseudomonadota; class Alphaproteobacteria; order Dongiales; family Dongiaceae; genus Dongia_A. The sequence goes on from DATFDU010000158.1 coordinate 3,919, forward strand.
GCCTGGGGTTCCGCTCATCCCTGCTCGATTCCCTCCATCCCGGCGGGACAGGCGCCCGATCCACCCCAAGATTCTACCCGCCGACACTTCAATCCGGCGCGGATCGGCACTAGCATCGTCCTCAACAGCCGCCGCGCACAAGGGCGGCCGAATGCGGGAGGAAATACGATGGCGTTCCAGAGCCAATCGCAGGCGCGCAAGGTTTCGGCCGCGGAGGCGGCCGCCCTGGTCAAATCCGGCATGTGGCTGGATTGGGGCTTCGGCTTGTGCCAGCCCGACAAGTTCGACGCCGCGCTGGCGGCGCGCAAGGACGAGCTGAAAGGCGTCAAGCTCCGCGTCTGCCTCAGCATGCGGCCGCGCCAGGTGCTCGAATGCGATCCCGACGGCACGCATTTCCAGTGGTTCAACTGGCACTTCTCCGGCTACGACCGCAAGCATCACGACGCCGGACGCTGCAACTACATCCCGATGAATTTCGGCGAGGTCCCGGACTGGTACCGCCGTTTCATCGACCCGACCGACATCCTGGTGCTGAAGACCGCGCCGATGGACGAGAACGGCTATTTCAATTTCGGCATGTCCTCGACCTATTCCTATGCCACCGCGGAGCGGGCGCGTTGCATCATCGTCGAGGTGTCGGAGCATGCGCCGGTGGTGTTCGGCGAGCAGAGCGCGATCCATGTCAGCCAGGTCGACTACATCATCGATGAAGGCAGCGATCCCTTGCCGGAGCTCAAGAACCCGCCGGTCAGCGAGATCGACCGCAAGATCGCCAGCCTGATCGCCGCCGAGGTGGAGGACGGCGCCTGCCTGCAGATCGGCATCGGCGGCATGCCGAACGCGGTCTGCTCCATGCTCAAGGAGGCGGGGGTCAAGGACCTCGGCATCCACACCGAGATGCTGGGCGACGGGCTGATCGACCTGATCGAGGCCGGGCTCATTACGAATGCGCGCAAGCGGGTCAATCCCGGCAAGACGGTGTTCACCTTCGCCGGCGGCTCGCGCAGGCTCTACGACATCATCCACCGCAACCACGACATCCATGTCTATCCGGTGGACTACACCAACCTGCCGCACAACATCATGCAGAACGACAAGGTGGTGTCGATCAACAACACCACGCAGATCGACCTGCAAGGCCAGGCTGCGTCGGAAAGCGCCGGGCACCGCCACATCAGCGGCACCGGCGGGCAGCTGCAGTTCGTGCGCGGCGCCTATGCCTCGCACGGCGGCAAGAGCTTCATCTGCATGTCCTCGACGTACGACAAGAAGGGCGAGCCGCAGAGCCGCATCGTGTCCTGCCTGACGCCCGGCAACATCGTGACCACGCCGCGGGTCGACACCATGTATGTGGCGACCGAGTACGGGATCGTGAACCTCAAGGGCAAATCGGTGTCGGAGCGCGCCAAGGTCCTGATCTCGATCGCGCACCCCAGCTTCCGCGAGCAGCTGGAGCGCGACGCAAGAGAGAAGAACATCATCTGCAAGGGATTTGTGTAGGAGTGTAGCGCAGCTCCGAAGAAACTCCCTTCCCCCCTTGCGGGGGAACGATGCGCAGGCTTAGCGAGCGTCAGCGAGCTTAGCCGAAGCTGGATGGGGGGTCGCGCACCGCCTGCATCAAGCCGCGCGGGCCGCAGCAATAGAGATGTTCGCGGTTCCTGCGCTCCTCGACGATCGGCCAGAGGTCGAGCGATTTTGAAGCATCGC
>DATFDU010000159.1:0-4082 GCA_035251915.1 Dongiaceae bacterium
GGCAGCATGTTCAGCTACACCGCGCGCCAGAAGGGCGACGTCGGCCGCACCCTGCCCGGCCACCAGCGCATCCTCATCGCCATCCGCGCCCGCCGCCCCAACGCCGCCCGCGCCGCCGTGCGCAAGCTGCTCGGCGACACCAGCCGCATCGTGGGGCAGGTGATCCAGGCGGGGTCGAAGCGGAGCAAACCAGCGCGGATTTAGCAGTCACGCTGCCGGAACAGACCGCCAACGCGCGCATTGATCTGCCGGGCCTCTATTCGGCTGCCGGCAAGGGACCAGTGTGCTCGACCTTTGGTACAAGAACGCCATCGTTTATACCCTCAACGTCGCCACCTACATGGACGGCAACGATGACGGTATCGGCGATTTCAAGGGGCTGACCGATCGCCTCGACCATATCGCCAAGCTCGGCGTCAATTGCATCTGGCTGCTGCCGTTCTATCCCAGCCCGCGGCTGGATCACGGCTACGACGTCACTGATTACTACAACATCGCGCCCGAGCTAGGGACGCTCGGCGACTTCGTCGAGTTCAGCCATCAGGCGCGGCTGCGCGGCCTGCGCCTGATCATCGACCTGCCGATCAACCATACATCGGAGCGCCACCCCTGGTTCCGGGACGCGCGCGCCGATCCCACATCGCCGTACCGCGACTATTACATCTGGTCCAAAACCAAGCCGCTCAACGCCAATGACGGCGTCGTCTTTCCTGGCTACCAGACCAGCGTCTGGACCTACGATCCGCGGGCGCGCGCCTGGTATTTTCATCGTTTCTATCCGCATCAGCCCGACCTCAACATCATGCACCCTGCCGTGCGCGAGGAGGTTTTCAAGATCGTCGGCTTCTGGCTGGAGCTTGGCGTGTCCGGCTTCCGGATCGACGCCGCGCCGTTCGTGGTGGAAGAGGTCACGCCCGATCAGCCGATCCGACGACACTACGAATTCTTCGGCGAGCTGCGCAACTTCCTCAGTTGGCGCAAGGGCGATGCCATCCTTCTCGCTGAGGCCAACGTGCTGCCAAGCGAGATGCCGGAATATTTCGGCGACGGATCGCGGCTTCACGTGCTGTTTGCGTTCCTGGCCAACCAGCATGCCTTCCTGACCTTCGCGCGCGGTGAAGCCGAGCCGCTGATCCGCGGCCTGCGCCTGCTGCCGAAGCTGCCGCAACTCGGCCAGTGGGCGCACTTCCTGCGCAATCACGACGAGCTGGATCTCGGCCGCCTCAGCGAAAAAGAGCGTGCCGAATGCTACGAGGCGTTCGCGCCGGACCCGGACATGCGGCTCTATGAGCGCGGCATCCGGCGGCGTCTTGCGCCGATGCTGAATGGCGACCGACGGCGCATCGAACTGGCTTTCAGCCTGATGTTCAGCCTGCCCGGTACGCCGGTCATCTACTATGGCGACGAGCTCGGCATGGGCGACGACCTCACCCTGCCAGAGCGCTGGCCGGTCCGTACCTGCATGCAATGGTCGGACGAACCGAACGCCGGTTTCTCCACCGTGGCGGAAGAGCGGCTGATCCACCCTGCCGTGATGGACGGCCCGTTCGGCGCGCTCGCGATCAACGCGGTGGCGCAGCAGCGCGATCCCGATTCGCTGCTCAGCTGGATCCGCCGCCTGGTGGACGTACGGCAATCCTGCCCTGAGGTGGGATGGAGCGAGCTCGACATCATCGAAACCGACAATTCTGCGATTTTCGCCCACCGTGCAACCGCGGACGGGAACACCACCATCATCCTGCACAATCTCGGCGAGCGGCCATGTTGCGTGCGGGTCGCGCTGGAGGAGGATGAAGCCGGGAATCTCACCGACCTGTTCGGGAACAAGGTCTACGAGCCGAACGCCGGGGAGGCTCAGCTGTTTTCGCTCGACGGTTACGGCTATCGCTGGTTCCGCCGGGATGGCATGGGCCGGTAACGACCCTCGAACAGCCATGGAATGATGCCATGGAATCCGAAAATCCCCTGACGGCGGCATGGTGGCAGCGTGGCGTCGTCTATCAGGTTTATCCGCGTTCCTTCCAGGATTCGAACGGCGATGGGATCGGCGATCTCAATGGCGTCCGGCAGCGGCTGGGCCACCTGGCCTGGCTTGGTATCGATGCCATCTGGCTGTCGCCGATCTTCCCCTCGCCGATGAAGGACTTCGGTTACGACATCGCCGACTTCGTCAACATTGATTCGATCTTCGGAACGCTGGGTGATTTCGACGCCCTGGTGCACGACATGCATCGGCACGGACTGAAGCTCATCCTCGACTTCGTGCCCAATCACACGTCGGACCGGCACCCTTGGTTCCAGGAGGCGCTGCGCGATCGCCGCAGTCCGCGGCGCGACTGGTACATCTGGCGCGATCCCGCACCGGACGGCGGCCCGCCCAACAACTGGCTCAGCGAGTTCGGCGGCTCGGCCTGGGAGTTCGATGAGGCCAGTGGCCAATATTACTATCATGCCTTCCTCAAGGAGCAGCCGGACCTCAACTGGCGCAATCCCGATCTGGTTCATGCCATGCACAACGTGCTGCGCTTCTGGTTCGACCGCGGCGTCGACGGTTTCCGCATCGATGTGTTGCATCACCTGATCGAAGATGGACAGTTTCGCGACAATCCGCCAAATCCGGAATTCGAGCCCGGCATGCGCCCCAGCCACGCGCTGCTGCGCGTCCATACGGTGGACCAGCCGGAGATCCAGACCATCATCACAGGCCTGCGCAAGGTGGCGAACGAGTATCCCGATCGCGTGCTGATCGGCGAGATCCATCTGCCGATCGAGCGGTTGGTCACCTACTATGGCGTCGAGCTCAGCGGCATCCATCTGCCGTTCAATTTCAACCTGATCGGCGCACCCTGGTCGGCGGCGGTGCTGCGCGAGATCATCGCCGCCTACGAGGCCGCCCTGCCGCGGGGTGCCTGGCCGAACTGGGTGGTTGGCAACCATGACACCAACCGCATCGCCAGCCGCGTTGGCGCCAGCGGCGCGCGCCTCGCGATGATGTTGCTGCTCACACTGCGCGGCACCCCGACGATGTATTACGGCGAGGAAATCGGCATGGAGGATGTGCCGATCCCTCCTGAACTGGTGCAGGACCCCTTCGAGAAGAACGTGCCCGGCATCGGCGTCGGCCGCGATCCGGCGCGCACGCCAATGCGCTGGACCCCAGATAACCACCTTGGCAACTACACTGGCTTCACCAGCGGCCAGCCCTGGTTACCGATCGGCCAGAATCTCGCCAGCTGCAACGTGGAAAGCCAACTGCGCGACCCGCATTCCATGCTCTCGCTCTGCCACCGCCTGCTCAAGCTGCGCCGCGAGCATGCGGCCCTCGAGATCGGCGGCTATGTCGGGCTCGCGTGCGACGACGGGTGCCTGAGCTATCTTCGCCACCACGATGGCCGGCAATTGCTGGTGATGCTCAATTTTTCGAACGAAAGACGCTTCTTGACCCTACCGCCTGAAGCGGCGCGTGGACGACTGCTCCTGTCGAGCGATCCGGACCGATCGTTGCAGCCGGTAACCGGTTCGATCGACCTCGCGCCCGTGGAGGGCATCGTCGTCGAAGCCGCTTAGAATGCGCAGCGCACTTTTCTGTTGCCTTGGGCAAAATGATCGGATGAGCTACCTCGGACTCAAGTCAGAGCGAGAGCACCATGCCAAGCGATCAACTCCCCGACGGCAAGTGGAAGCACGACGGCGTGCGGGTCATCCCCGCGGGCTCGCTCGATGCCGGCACCGCGCAGACGCCCGGCATGGACCGCCGCGCGGCCATCACCTACGCGCGGGTCGGCGCGCAGAAGCTGTGGGCCGGCACGGTCCACATCCATCCCAACGCCAAGACCGGCGCGCATCATCACGGGCCGCTGGAGAGCGTCATCTACGTGGTGCGCGGCAGGGCCCGCATGCGCTGGGGCGAGCGGCTGGAGTTCGTGGCGGAAGCGGGACCCGGCGACTTCATCTACGTGCCGCCGTTCGTGCCGCACCAGGAGATCAACGCCTCCCGCGACGAGACGCTGGAATGCGTGCTGGTGCGCAGCGACGGCGAGGCGGTGGTGGTCAACCTCGACATCGAGCCGGTCGAGCAGCCG
>DATFDU010000160.1:0-12812 GCA_035251915.1 Dongiaceae bacterium
GCGCTGATGGCGATGGCGAAGATCGTGCTGCGCACGTTGCCCGGCATCGACCGGCCGGCGATCGCATCATTCTTTCCGACCACGCGCTCGGAAAGCGTGATGCTGGATCTCGGTGCCAACGTCGAGTGCGACGCCACCAACCTGGTGCAGTTCGCGGTCATGGGCAGCGTGTTCGCGCGCACCGTTCTTGGCGTGCGCGAGCCGTCGATCGGCCTGCTCAATGTCGGCACGGAGGAGATGAAGGGGCACGAGGAAGTGCGCGGCGCGGCCCAGCTGCTGCGCGAGGCCTCGCATGTGCCGGGAACATTCCACGGGTTCATCGAGGGCGATGATATCGCGCGCGGCATCGTGGACGTCGTTGTCACCGATGGCTTCACGGGAAATGTCGCGCTGAAGACCATCGAGGGAACCGTGAAGCTGTATGGCCATTTCCTGCGGCACAGCTTCAAGAGTTCCTGGATGGCCGGGCTCGGCTACCTGATGGCGCGGCCGGCGCTCAACGCATTGCGCGCACGGCTCGATCCGAGGCGCTATAATGGCGCGATCTTCATGGGCCTCAACGGCATCTGCGTGAAGAGCCACGGCGGCACCGACGCCTTCGGATTTGCGAATGCAATCGGCGTCGCGGTTGATATGGTGCAGAACGGCGCCATCGCCAAGATGCAGGCCGAGTTCGAGCAGATGGCGATGCTGGCGCCGCAGCCTGCCGCATCGGTTTAAGGTTTCGTTGATATGGTCACACGTTCCAGAATCCTCAGCGCCGGATCCTATCTGCCGGCCCGCGTCGTGACCAATGACGAGCTCGCCAAGACGATCGACACCAGCGACGAGTGGATCCGCCAGCGCACCGGAATCCGCCAGCGCCACATCGCGGCGGAAGGGGAGCTGACCTCCGACCTCGCGCTCGCCGCTTCGCGCCAGGCGCTGGAGAATGCCGGGCTCAAGGGCAGCGACATCGACTGCATCGTGCTCGGCACCTGCACGCCGGACCATACGTTTCCCGCGACCGCCACCCGTGTGCAGCATGTGCTGGGCGCCAAGGGCTTCGCGATGGATGTCGGCGCGGTGTGCTCGGGCTTCGTGTTCGCGTTGGCGGCCGCCGACAATTTCATCCGCCTCGGCCAAGCCAGGAACGCGCTGGTGATCGGTGCCGAGACCTTCTCGCGCATCCTCGACTGGAAGGACCGCAACACCTGCGTGCTGTTCGGCGACGGCGCCGGCGCGGTGGTGCTGCAGGCCGGCGAGGGGAAGGGCGACAAGACCGACCAGGGCATTCTCTCCACGCACCTGTTCTCCGATGGCGCGCACTATGAGCGGCTGTATGTCGATGGCGGTCCGTCCGCCACCCAGACCACCGGCGTCGTCAAGATGGACGGGCGCGAGGTCTTCCGCCACGCGGTGGTGAACCTCGCCGCGGCGATCGACACGGCCATCGCCGCCAATCACATCACGGCGGACGAGGTCGATTGGCTGGTGCCGCATCAGGCCAACCGGCGCATCATCGACAGCATGGGCCATCGCCTGAAGCTGACCGAGGACCGTGCCGTCATCACCGTCGATAGGCACGCCAATACCTCGGCGGCGTCGATTCCGCTGGCGCTGGCCGAAGCCGTGAACGATGGCCGCATCAAGCGGGACCAGCTGGTGCTGATGGAAGCCATGGGCGGCGGCTTCACCTGGGGCTCCGCCCTCGTGCGCTGGTAGGCGCACATCGACTCCGATGCGCTGGTAAGCGCACATCGACGCCAATCCCGCCACTGCGCGTTTACCATAGTGTGCAATCCGCACGACTCGGGCGTCTTAAGATCGTTCCTTAATTGACTGATATATCGTGACTCGTTAGGGTTGTTGCGGGCCTATGACGAGAGACTCGCAGGTCCCAGCCGCGCACCAGACGCGGCGTCACAAAGGAACGGGGACGACGCGCATGACCGGAAAGACCATCACCCGCGCTGACCTGAGCGAGTCGGTTTATCAGGAAGTTGGGCTGTCTCGAAACGAATCGGCCGAGCTGGTCGATACCGTCCTCGAGGAGATCTCCGCCGCCCTGACGCGGGGCGAGAGCGTGAAGATTTCGTCCTTCGGCTCCTTCCTGGTCCGCATGAAGGGCGAGCGCATCGGCCGCAACCCGAAGACCGGCGAAGAGGTGCCGATCAAGCCGCGCCGGGTCCTGGTGTTCCGCGCCTCGCACGTGCTCAAGGACCGGGTCAATAAGGGCGTCGCATCATGAGCAGCGCCAAGCACGCCCCCCGCCCGGAGGCTCAACAGGCTCCGCAACCCGCCAGCGCCCAAGGTTCACCGAGGGCGCGTCGGGTCGAGAAGTCCGCCGACGCTTTCCGCACCATTTCCGAGGTCGCCGACGAGCTGGAAGTGCCCCAGCACGTCCTGCGCTTCTGGGAGACCAAGTTCGCCCAGATCCGCCCCCTGAAGCGGGGCGGCGGCCGGCGCTACTACCGGCCGGAGGATATCGACCTGCTGCGCGCCATCCGCGGCCTGCTGTACGACAAGGGCTACACCATCAAGGGCGTGCAGAAGCTGATCCGCGAAGGCGGCCTGAAGCTGGCGGACGGCGAAGTGGTGCAGGACATCCCGGGCGCCCTGGAGGGCGAGGAAGCCGCCGGCCCGGCGGAACCCGCCACCGGCCAGGACCTGCCGTTGTTCCGCGCCACTCTGACCGCCGACCAGGTGCGGGACGTCAAGGCGGCGGTCGGCGAGCTGACCGACCTGCGCGACCGCCTGCGCCGGGCTCTGGAGGCGTGCAAGAAGGCCGCCCGCAACCAAGCCTAAGAGGCACGGGCCCCTGACGGGCAAATTAACCACTGTTACACGGTCGTCCTTGCTCGCCTGGACAGTGGTCGCTATATAACCCGCGCCGGCTGGTCCACCCCCAGATATGAGGACCGCCGCGCCATATCACGCCGATGTCGGAGCGTAGCGCAGCCTGGTAGCGCATCAGACTGGGGGTCTGGGGGTCGTGGGTTCAAATCCCGCCGCTCCGACCATCTTTCTCGAATCGGTGTTCCGAGCTTAGAGCCAAGTCCAGCAGATCCCAGCGATCAGGCACGCGGCGCCTGCCACGCTGAGCCAATTTCCGATGCCGCTCCTCCGTCGCCCGGCGACCGCCACGGCGCTGCCATAGGCATTGGCGCGGGCGGCCTCGACGCCGATCTTGCGCAGCACGGCACCGGTGATCAATGCCGGCACCGCGAAAGCAAACAACCACATGATGTCCTCTCAGACGGGCGATTGAGCGACAGCCCGCCTGAATCATGGTCGATGCCGCTCCCCTTGCCGAGCAAGCAAATCTCGCCAGCGCGCCGAATTCTGCTTGCGTCGGATATCCCGGCGCTGACGACGTTCCAACAGCTGCGCCTTTCGGCTTATGCCGTGCGGCAAGTTTTCGCGGGCAGGGATTCGCGCTAACTATGAGGAATGAGCGTGGACCATACCCGTCTTCAGGCGGGCCTTCCTGACCTGGCGCAACACGCCGCGACGACGACGTCTCCGCTCGCGCGGTTCGTGCCGACGGCCGCGACGATCTCGGATCAGACCGTCGACCAGTGGGTGGAGCAGGAGTTGCGCCGCGGACGCAGCCGCGTGCGCGCCGGCATCGCCATGCTGGCGCTGCTGGCCGTCGCAGCGATCCCACTCGCTCTGTTCGTGAAATAACGCTCCCGGCTCCTAATGCATGGAACCGCGCTTGCGCTGCGCTCCCGGAGTCGCGGGATTGACCGCTACAAGGCGGAGCGGGCTTCCGGTGTAGCGTTTGGCATGCTGCGCATTCTCCGCCATGGAGATGTCATGCAGCATGGCATCGACAGCTTCGATCAGCTGAACGTGGTGCGGCCACGACCAGTCGGGAACGCTTCCCGACTTGATCCGCGCTTCCGCCAGGGCGCGCACTTTCTGCAGTTCGCTCTTCACACCTGCCTCGTCCCGTGAGGGCGTCCACTGCTGAAACACCCAGGAGCGAGTTCGGTTCCAACGACGCGCCGAGCCGAGCGACTGGCAACTTTCCGATGTGAGAAAAAGGCCCAGGAGAATTGCGGAAATGCTGCCTGCGCAACGCTGCTCTGCGCGCGAAACCGCAGCGCGCGTAAGGGCACAAACATGACGATTGCGCGTCATCATTGTGCGGCGGTTTGTCCGACCCAATATCCAGCGCTGCAACGTGACCGGACGGGCAGGCTGCGTGCCGCGCCGGGTCGGTGCGCTGCGGGCCGACAGCCGGGCTTTGCCGGCGGGCCTTCACATTGACTTGTCCGTGAGGGATTCCATGAGCACCAAGATGATTTTCATATTGCCGATCGCCATCGCGGCTCTCGCCGGATGCACCGCCACCAACGATACATCGCCTTCATCGCAGAGCAGCCTGCAATGCGCCCATCTGTCCGGCTCTGCTTATCTCGAATGCCAGCAGAACGTTACGCCGGCGGCGAACACCAAGAGCAAGTCCTTCAAGATGGTGAAACCCAAGGGGACGACCGGTGGCTTCGGCGGGATGGGAAGCTAGTTCCTCTCGACTGGGTGAGCGAACGATCGATCAGTGTCAGCTGAGTGATCGTTCGCTCGGCGTCGCCATCCTCGTCACTGCAGCAGCTTCATCCGGGCCGCATCGATCGCTCGCCGAGGATGCTCTTGCGCAACGCGAGCACCGAGCCCGGGCCATGCACCGCCGCGAACAACAATCCGGCGATGAAGGTGAAGTGATCGACGAAGAAGCCGAACTCGGTCGGATCGTCCGGCTTCCATCGCGCCGGCCCGTGAAAGGCGAACGCGAGGAAGAGGACATAGGCGGCGGCCAGCAGCGCGGCCTCCGTGAAATACGCTCCGGTCAGCAAGCACAGGAGCAGTGCGACCTCGAACAACGCCGCCAACCAGGCGAGCAGCAGCGGGAACGGAAAGCCGATGGAAGCGATGTAGCCTGCGGTGCCGTTCATGTCGGCGAACTTGAAAGCCGCCGCCATCGCAAACACCCCGGCGAAGATAAGCCGCGCGATGAGGATGGCGATCACTTGCCACGAGGGCGAGGGCGTGGAAGCGTTCATGGGTCCCTCCAATCTGCGAGAGATCAGGAACGCTATCTGACGGGTGACGGCGGATTCAACCAAAGCATTGTATGCAGACGCCCGGCTACAGGCGGGGCCTGGCGGACCGGATCGTCGGCCAGTTGTGACGCTTAGTTCGCGATCTTCAGACGGGCCCTGGCTTCTGTCGGGACCATGTCGCCCATCAGGATGCGCATCTCCTCCAAGGCGTGCTGCAGCAGGGCCAGCCGGCGGGTGGCTTCCAGAGTGTCCTGGCCCGATTGCTGAAGCTCCACGATCAGTGCGGTTTGCCGCGCGATCCGCGCCCGCATCAGGTCGATGTGCTCGCGCGCAGCCGTAGCGGTCCCGTCCATGCCCGATGCTCCCTGATGTCCGGACGTGCACTTCAGCTGGGATTTTGGTCGGCGCGTGATGAACCGCAGATGAACGGACGTCCGCGGCCGGGCTGACAACGGACAGTCGATCGGGTAGCAAAAGGATATGTGCGGCCGCTACGCCTTCACATTGCCTCCCGAGGCCATCCGGCAGCTGTTCGGCGTCGCGGGTGGCGATTGGGTCGAGCCGCGGGTCAATCTCTCGCCGTCCACCGTCAACCCGGTCATCCGCATGAGCGAGGGCGCCCGGGAGCTGGCGCCGATGAAATGGGGGCTCCGACCGTTCTGGTGGGACCCGGCCAAGACCAAGAACCAGCCCTTCAACGCCCAGGCGGAGGATGCCGCCACCAAGCCGTTCTTCCGCGACGCCTTCAAGCACCGCCGCTGCGTGGTGCCCGCGACCGCCTATTACGAATGGGACCGCGCCAGCAAGCCGCCCAAGCCGTTCCAGCTGACAGTCGACGCCGGCGCGCCGTTCTGCTTCGCCGGGCTGTGGGAGCGGTGGAAGTCGCCGGACGGCGAGTGGCTTGAGACCTATGCCATCGTCACCACCCAGCCCAACCGGCTGGCCGCCAACTGGCACAACCGCATGCCGGTGATCCTCGACCGCGAGGAAATTGACAGCTGGCTGGCGCAGTCGGACCGCATGCTGCTGGAAGCGATGCTCGATCCGTTCCCGCCGCACCGCATGGACGCCAAGGCGGTCTCGCTCAAGCTCAACCGGTCCGACTACGAAGGCCCGATCTGATCCTCCATTTGAAGGATGGGCGTCGATTGACCGGTGGTCGCGCCGGCGCGACCATCGAAGCGCTATGTCTCGATGCTGGTCAGGGAGTTCGGGATGAAGCGCACCTTTCTTGCCGTCGCCATTGCCGCGACGTGCGTGACACCGGCGCTCGCCGCCGGTACCGAACGAACCATCGCCGGCGAGGCCCAGGTGATCGATGGCGACTCCCTGATCGTCGGTGGTGTGCGCATCCGCATCCTCGACATTGACGCACCGGAGAGCGGGCAGTTCTGCTTCGCGAAGTCCGAGCCGATCGACCAGGGTGCCTGGCATTGCGGCCGGCAGGCTGCTCGTGCGCTTTCCGAGTGGGTTGGCGATCAGAAGGTCAGCTGCGACATGACCGGGCAAGGGTTGCGCAAGGCATGGCTCGCGCGCTGCTCGGTCGGCGGTGAGGATCTGTCGCAGTGGCTCGCGGCCAACGGCTGGGCGGTGCCGGCGCCGGACTGCGAATGCGACCTCGTCCGGTCCGCGTCGGATCATGCCAAGGCTGAAAGGCTCGGCATCTGGTCCAGCGCCTTCACCATGCCGTGGGAGTGGCGCGCGGCGCGCTGACCGTTCACGATTGTCTTGAGACAAGCGGTTCATGCCCGCGGGGCATGACGAGGATCGCAATTCCTGCCTATGATGGCGCGGTCAACGCCGAGGTTTCCGTGACCGAATCGCTGTCCGATCATCCGCATCACCACGACCACGCGCACGATCATGCAGGCAGCGAGGTGCCGTCGGATCCCGCTTTGCGCACCAAGGCGCTGGAGAGCCTGTTGATCGACAAGGGACTGGTGGATCCCGCGGCGATCGATGCCTGGGTGGACGCCTATGAAAGCAGGATCGGTCCCCGCCGCGGTGCACAGATCGTCGCGCGCGCCTGGGTCGATCCGCAGTTCAAGGCGCGGCTGCTGCAGGACGCGACGCGCGCGATCGAGCCATTCGGCTTCCTCGGGCGGGAGGGGCAGCACATCGTGGTTCTGGAGAATACACCGACGGTCCACAACCTCGTGGTCTGCACGCTGTGCTCCTGCTATCCATGGGGCCTGCTCGGCCTGCCGCCGCGCTGGTACAAGGCCGCGCCCTATCGGGCCCGCTCGGTGATCGACCCGCGCGGCGTGCTCGCCGAATTCGGCGTGGTGCTTGGCGACGAGGTCGAGGTTCGGGTATGGGATTCGACCGCTGAGATCCGCTATCTGGTGCTGCCGGAGCGGCCGGCCGGCACTGATGGTCTTAGCGAGGCTGAACTTGCGGAACTGGTCACGCGCGATGCCATGATCGGCGTCGTGAAAGTGGAGGGACCGAAGGGAAGGAAACCATGAACGGCGTTCACGACATGGGCGGCACGCACGGCCACGGGCCGATTGCGCCGGAAGACGAGAAGCACGAGCCGCTGTGGCACGCGCCCTGGGAGGCGCGGATGCTCGGCATCACGCGCGGCATGACCTATCCCAAGGGCTTCAACATCGATCGCTTCCGCCACATCCGCGAGCTGATGCCGCCCGCGCTCTATCTGGCGCGCAGCTACTACGACCACTGGTACGCGGTCTGCGTCGCGGCGTTGCTCAATGGCGGGCTCGCGACCAGGGAGGAGATCAAGAGCGGCCATGCCGCTCCGGGCAGCGCGAGGCGCAACGACGCTGCGCGCGGCGACCAGGTGTGGCAGAGCCAGAAGACCCAGGGCATCTTCACCCGCGAGCTGACGACACCGCCACTATTCGCAATCGGCCAGCGTGTCCGGGCGCGCAACATCAATCCGACCGGCCATACGCGGCTGCCGCGCTACGTCCGCGGCAAGTTGGGCGTAGTGCGGATCCATCACGGCGGCCATGTCTTCCCCGACACCAACGCGCACATGCAAGGGGAAGCGCCGCAGCATCTCTATACCGTCGCCTTCTCGATGCGCGAGTTGTGGGGCGCAGACGCCTCGGCGCGCGACGAGACCTGCGTCGATTTGTGGGAGAGCTATCTTGAGCCAGCATAGCCACGATCACGACCTGGCGCATCATCACGACATCCACGCAGAGCTGCCGTCCGATCCGGCTCTGCGCGTCAAGGCGCTGGAAAGCCTGCTGACCGAAAAGGGCCTGGTCGATCCGGCCGCGATCGATGCCTGGATCGAGATCTATGAATCGAAGATCGGTCCGCGCAACGGCGCCAAGGTGGTGGCCAAGGCCTGGGTCGATCCGGCCTACAAGCAGCGCCTGCTGAGCGACGGCAGCAAGGCGATCGGCGAGCTGGACTTCCTCGGCCGCCAGGGCCAGCACATCGTCGCGGTCGAGAACACGCCGGAGGTCCATAACCTCGTCGTGTGCACCTTGTGCTCCTGTTATCCGTTGTCGGTGCTGGGGCTGCCGCCGGCCTGGTACAAATCCGCGCCATACCGCTCGCGCGCGGTGATCGATCCGCGCGGCGTGCTGAAGGAGTTCGGCCTGGAGCTGCCGGAGCACGTCAAGATTCGCGTCTGGGATTCGACCGCCGAGGTGCGCTACCTCGTGCTGCCGGAGCGCCCCGCCGGCACGGAGCATCTGAGCGAGGAACAGCTGGCGGCGCTGGTGACGCGCGATTCGATGATCGGCGTCGGCAAGGTCTCGGCGAAGTGAATTCCATCCACGACCTCGGCGGCATGCACGGCTTCGGCGCGATCGAGGCCGAGCGCGACGAGCCGCCGTTTCATGAGCCCTGGGAGGGCAGGGCCGGCGGCATCCTGGAGGTCATGACGTTTCCCGCCGGCTTCACCGTCGACCGCTTCCGCTATCTGCGCGAGACCCTGCGGCCGGACCTCTATCTGACCCAGACTTACTACGAGCAATGGATATACATCGCCGAGCAGGTCCTGCTGGAATCCGGCATGATCTCGCCGGAGGAGCTGGCGCGCGGCAAGGCGCGGCCGCCGAAGCGCACCGATGCGATGCGCGCCGCCGCGGTCTGGAGCTTTCTCCACGATCGCACGCATAGCGGCCGGGACCTGGATCAGAAACCGCGGTTCGCCATCGGCCAGCGGGTGCTGGCGCGTAGCATGCAGCCGGCCGGACACACGCGCCTGCCGCGCTACGCCCGCGGCAAGATCGGCAGCATCGTCAGCCACCATGGCGCTCATGTGCTGCCTGACGCCAGCGCACACGGCCGGGGTGACATGCCGCAGCACCTCTATTCGGTGCGCTTCGCGGCGCGCGCGCTGTGGGGCGAGAACGCCCATCCACGCGACAGCGTCCATCTCGATTTGTGGGAGAGCTATCTTGAGCCAGCCTGAGCGCGTCTGCGCCGACGCCGCGCTGCAGCCGATCCGCCGCGCCGAAGGCGAGCCCTTGTTCGCCGAACCGTGGGAAGCGCAGGCCCTCGCGCTGGCAATCGCGCTGCAACAGGCCGGCTGCTACACCGCGGTCGAATGGGCCGATGCCCTCGGCGCCGCGATCAAGCGCGCCCAGGCCGCCGGCGACCCGGATGATGGCTCGACCTACTATCACCACGTCCTGTCGGCGCTCGAGCATCTGGTGCAGGAGAAGAAGATCGCGAGCGCCGATCTGCTTGCCGCAAGAAAGGCGGCTTGGATCGAAGCGTATGAACATACGCCGCATGGCAAGCCGGTGGAGCTGCGCTAGGACCAAGCCGACGCCGTCGCGCGATGGCCGGTGTGAGTTTCAAAACTTAACGCTTTTGCGTGATCTGTCGGCTTTACAGCAGGACGCAACCGGCGCACGATTTACCTATCCAGCGCAAATGAAGACCGTCGCCGCAGACTTTTCGCGGAACGGCGGCCATCGATCTTTTCAGGGACAGCTTATCTGAATGGGGGAATGCATCGATGGATGCAAGACCGATTCACGTTCGGCAGAGCGTCTTCCTTCTTGCGCTCGCAATGGCCGGCTGTTCCACGACTGACTACACCGAGCCAGTTACCGAATTTGCCGCCGCCACCGCCAATGCCAAGACAGCTTTGTCGGATCTCAATATCCAGGTGACCGATGCCTATCGCGGCGTCCTGGACGAGGCCATCCTGAAGGGCGAGGTGCTGTTGAAGCCGCGGCGCGGCGAATGCCTCGCGTCCTCCGAACGGTGCCAGCTGACGATCGTCGACATGAGCGGCACGGAACTGGAACCCTATCCGCCGCAACCGCCGCTGACGCGCATGACGCTCCTGATGGCCGAGATCGATCGGTACGCGGGCAATCTCAAGGCGCTGTTGGAAGCGGACACGGCTCAGAAGGTGGAAACGCAAGTCAACGCCGCTCTGGGCAGCATCCAGAATCTCGCGACCACGGTTTCCGAGCTGCAGGCGGAGGGCGGCACGCCTTCCTCCGAGATTCCGCAGTTTGCGACACCGACCGGCGAAGCCGTCAACTGGGTGCTCGGAAAGTATATCGAGCGCGTCAAATACCGCGGACTGCAGCGCGCCACGGAAGCAGCGAAGCCCGTGATCCGGGATGCCGCCGACCTGTTCACGGCAACCTCGGGGATTGTCGCGGACGTGCCCAACAACACGTTGGCGCAGGAAGTCACCACCGGCCAGGCGGCGATGCTGACCAACAAGAGCCAAGGCGCCATCACCTCGCTGGCGCAAAGCGCGGCAAGATACGACGCGCTGCTCACCGCCGGACCGGCGACCGTCTTCCAGCGGATGGGCGATGCCCACGATGCCCTGGCCGACAGCCTTCAGAGCACGGAGTTCAACCTGGCGACGGCGATGGCAAAGATCGAAGCGTTCGCCGCGGAAGCTGAACAGCTCGCCAAGATATTGAAGGAGCTTCGTGCGATCGTACCGGAGAACCAGGAGGGGTAGGCCATGAACGGCAATGTTCCCACCGTCGCGGAAGTCATCGCGGAGGCCAAGAACGCCCGCAGGCGGCTGGCCGACCTGGAACTGCAGCTCCAGGATGGCATCGACGAGATCGACTTTACGATCTTCAGGGAGAGACGCGATCCGCTGGCTGCGGAGTTGGCCAAGCGGAAGGAATTGGTATCGACACAGGCCGAGGTCCGCACCCAATTCACGGTCCTCGCGTTCGTCACCGCGCAGCGGCTGGACGATACGGACGAGGTCAAGCAGATGGTCCGGCGCATGAACACGATCAACGCCGGATTGCGGGATGATCTGGACCGGCTCAAGCGGATCGAGCGGTATGCGGCCACCGCCGCCAAGGTCGCCGACGCAACTGCGAAGGCCACCGAAAGGCTGGCGGCCATCGCGGCCAAAGGTCTCTCATAGGCTCTCAGCCTTGAGCTAAGCCAGCCCGAACACCTGCCGCTCATCGGCGATGCCCTTCAGCGCGTGCGCGCCGAGATCGCGCAACTCGCTGCGGTCGCGCAGCAGGGCGGCGAAGTCGTTGGAGATCACGCAGCCCTCGCCGAGGCGCGCGGACAGGCTCTGCAGCCGCGCCGCCAGGTTGACCGCCGGGCCGATGACGGTGAAATCCAGCCGCGTCTCGCCGCCGATGTTGCCGTAATGCACCTCGCCGACATGCAGCGCGAGGCCCCACTGAATGACTGCCGCTCCGGCGGCACGGCGCGCCTGGTTGATCTCCGCGATCCGCGCCTGCGCCGACCGCGCCGAGGCGAGCGCGCGCTGCGCCGCCTTGCGTCCGCTCGAAGCCGTCGCGATCGGATAGATCGCCAGCATGGCATCGCCGATGAACTTGAGCGTCTCGCCCTGCTGTTCCTCGACTGCGCGGGTGAGGGCGCCGAAATAGTCGTTGAGCAGGGCGATGATCGCCTCGTTGGGCAGCGCGTCCGACAATTCGGTGAAGCCGCGCAGATCGGAGAACCAGATGATGGCGCGCACGTCCTCGCCCTGGCCGCGTTTGATCTGGCCCTGCAGCACGCGCTGGCCGGAGATACGTCCGACATAGGTGTCGAGCAGCACGCGCGCGGTGCGGCGCAGGGTCTGGATCTCCAGCAGGTAGGCGAAGTGCGGCATCAGGGATTGGAGCGCGGCGATCTCGGCATCGGAGAACCCGCCCGCCTGGCGGGTGGCGAAGGTCATCGCCTTGATGGTGCCGTCGGAGAACGGGGCGGGCAGGGCGATGTAGTCGCTGAAGCCCTCTGCCCGCAGGTCGGAGATGATGCCGTATTCGCCCGGCTGCGGCTCCGGCGTCACCCGCACCCGCACGGGGCCGTCGCCGCGGTAGACCACGTAGAGCGGGCTGCGCTCGTACATCGAGCGGGTCAGGCTGGTCATCTGCCATTGCCGCTCGTGCGCCAGGCGCGCCGGCTCCCACACCACGCTGGAGGAGGCGATCTGAGGATGCAGCATGGGGATGCCGGTGGTGATCCGCTCGATCGGCAGCCCGAGTTCGACGAGCTGCTCGCCCAGGGCCTCGACAAAGGCCTCGGTCTCGATCAGGCGGCGGCCGGGGCCTTCCAGCCAACCGAGGAGCGTGGCGAGCTCTATCACTTCTGGCCTCCTGCGGCGGATCGCAGCATAGCGCGCTGGAATCTCTGAGGAAATGGCTCTAAAGCCTTGGCAAGGTTAAGGGAATTGAGGGCGAGCCGGCTGTCGTCACGATCCTGCGAACGGTTCGCATTCGCGCTTGCGCTCGATCGAACTCCTGCGTATCTTCCATGCGAATTGTTCGCATTGTCACAGAACTGGCCGGCATGATCATCTGCGTTTGCAACCGA
>DATFDU010000161.1:0-2202 GCA_035251915.1 Dongiaceae bacterium
ACGGTCTTGCCGACGCCGGCGCCGCCGAACAGGCCGATCTTGCCGCCCTTCGGATACGGCGTGAGCAGGTCGATGACCTTGATGCCGGTGACCAGCACCTGCGGCTCGGTCGACTGGTCGACGAATTCCGGCGCGGGACGGTGGATCGGGTAGCTGGTCTTGGCGTTGACCGGGCCGCGCTCGTCGACCGGCTCGCCGATCACGTTGATGATGCGGCCCAGCACCTCGCGGCCGACCGGAACGGTGATGGCCGCGCCGGTGTCGCTGACCTCCAGGCCGCGGACCAGGCCGTCGGTCGAGTCCATGGCGACAGTGCGGACCGTGTTCTCGCCCAGGTGCTGCGCCACTTCGAGCACCAGCAGCTTGCCGTGGTTCTGGACATGCAGCGCGTTCAGAATCGCCGGCAGGTCACCGCTGAATTGGACGTCGACGACGGCGCCGAGCACTTGCGTGATCTTGCCGACCAGGTTCTTGGCCATCGATCTCTCCTTCAATCCATCCCTTGCCTCACAGCGCCTCGGCGCCGGAGATGATTTCGATCAGTTCCTTGGTGATGTACGCCTGACGCGAGCGGTTGTAGGTGATGGTCAGGCGGTTGATCATGTCGCCGGCGTTGCGGGTCGCGCTGTCCATCGCCGACATGCGGGCGCCCTGCTCGCTGGCCGCGTTCTCCAGCAGCGCGCGGTAGACCTGCATGCCGATGTTGCGCGGCAGCAGCTCGGCGAGGATGGAATCCTCCTCCGGCTCGTATTCGTAGCTCGAAAGCTCGGGATCGGCGTTCTCGTTGGCGGCGCCGCCGGGCGCGAACGGGATCAGCTGCTGGGTCGTCACGATCTGGGTCATCGCCGACTTGAACTTGTTGTAGACGATGGTGCAGACGTCGAACTCGCCATGCTCGAACATGTGGCGGATGCGGGCCGCGATCGCATCGGCCTCTTCGAACCTGAGGCGCGGCTTGCCCACGCCCTCCACCGTGCCGATGATCTCCTGCGCAAACTCGCGGCGCATCTGGTCGCGGCCCTTGCGGCCGACGCACAGGATCTTCAGCGTCTTGCCGTCGCGCTTCAGGTCCCGCGCGAGTTTGCGCGCCTGGCGGACGATCGACGAGTTGAAGGCGCCGCACAGGCCGCGGTCCGAGGTCATGACCACGATCAGGTGGACCTGATCCTTGCCGGTGCCGGCGAGCAAGGCCGGCGCGCCGTCGCGGCCCGCGACGCTCGCCGCCAGCGAGGCCAGCACCTTCTCCATGCGCTCGGCATAGGGGCGCGAGGCTTCCGCCTGCTCCTGGGCGCGGCGCAGCTTGGCCGCCGACACCATCTTCATGGCGGAGGTGATCTTCTGCGTGTTCTTCACGCTGCTGATGCGGACCTTCAGGTCCTTGAGGCTTGGCATGTTCCGCCCTTGATCCTTGGGGGCCCTTCAGGTCAGGCGAACGACTTCACGAACGCGGTCAGGATGCTGTTCAGCTTCTCTTCGGTCGCCTTGCTCAGCTCGCGTTCCTTGCGGATCGCCTCCAGCACGTCGGCATGCTTGGCGCGCACCTCGTTCAGGAATGCCGCCTCGAAGCGGTTCACGTCCGTCACCTGGATGGTGTCGAGGAAGCCGCGGACGCCGGCGAAGATCGAAACCACCTGCTCCTCGACCGGCATCGGCTGGAACTGGCCCTGCTTCAGCAGCTCGGTCAGGCGCGCGCCGCGCGCTAGCAGCTTCTGGGTCGAGGCGTCGAGGTCGGAGGCGAACTGCGCGAACGCCGCCATCTCGCGATACTGCGCGAGCTCGAGCTTGATGCGGCCGGCGACCTGCTTCATCGCCTTGATCTGGGCGGCCGAGCCGACGCGGCTGACCGAGAGGCCGACGTTGATCGCCGGACGGATGCCGCGATAGAACAGGCCGGTCTCGAGGAAGATCTGCCCGTCGGTGATGGAGATCACGTTGGTCGGAATGTAGGCCGACACGTCGCCGGCCTGGGTTTCGATCACCGGCAGCGCGGTCAGCGAACCGGCGCCGTTGGCGTCGTTCATCTTGGCCGCGCGCTCCAGCAGGCGGGAGTGCAGATAGAACACGTCGCCCGGATAGGCTTCGCGTCCCGGCGGGCGGCGCAGCAGCAGCGACATCTGGCGATAGGCAACCGCCTGCTTGGAGAGATCGTCATAGAAGATGACGGCGTGCATGCCGTTGTCGCGGAAATATTCGCCCATCGAG
>DATFDU010000162.1:0-16760 GCA_035251915.1 Dongiaceae bacterium
CATAATCGGGTGTCAGAATCCGGTTCGCCGGATGTCCGCAATTGAACATGATCATCGACGCCCACTCGAACTTCTTCGGGTTCTTGCTGACCATCGCGGCATAGCGGTCGTCGTTGAGGGCGAACAGCTCCGCGACGTCGCTCAGGGCGAGGAAATCGATGTCCAGGAACAACGCCCAGCCCTGGTAATCGCACAGCCACGGCACCAGGAACCGGCTGAAGGTGAAGGGCGTCAGGCCCTGGCGTTTCATTGGCAGCGTCGGCAGCACCAGCGGCGAAATCGCCAGCGGCCTGGACGAACGGCGATAGAGGCTGAACTGCAGGACGTTATAGGCCACCGCCTGACGGTGGTCGTAGCCGATGAAGATACGGAGAGGTTGGTTTGACTGTGTCATTTGCATGTGCACCCCGGTTGACATTCGTCGAACATGGTTAAGGACCAATGAATCGCGCCATTGGTGCTCGGAACATTGAAGCAATTCGAGGGCCACACACTGACCATGAGCATGCGACGAATCGCGTGCAGGCCAACTCTGGTTAAGAAAGGGTGAGTATCACAACGAGCTTGCGCATCGATTAGAGCGGGCTCGTCGCGGTTCGCTGGTGGAGAAATGTGACTAGGAGATCGAGTTGATGATCAGGCCCATCAGCTTGTCGGTCGCGGAGGTGCCGATCTTGGGCAGGCTATTGATGAAGCTGACGCTGCTGGCGATCGAAGCGGTGAGGTTGGTGGTGGCTTCGCTCACGTTGGAGACGCCATAGGGGTCGTCGGTTGAACGAGCTGCGCGCTCGATGGTGTCGTAGTCCTGCGAATACAGCCCTTGGCTCAGCTGAACTGCGTAGCTGAACTCTTTCTTGCCGTCGTTGCCGGCGCCATGGGTGCGCGAGACGCGCAGGATGTAGTCGCCGGTCTCCATCTCGAAGGTGCCGTCCCGCATGGCCTGATAGACCGTGTTCGCCACGCCGGCCTTCGGATCGGAGTCAGCCAGCAAGCGGCCGCTCGACTTGTAATAAATCTGGTAGCGCAGTTGATCCTCGTCCTCATTGGAGGCGTTGAGGACACTGAACGTGGTGGCGGTCTTGCTGGTGACGCGGAACTGGAAGCCGTCGACCGCGTCGCCCGAGCTGAGCGAGCTGAAGACGTTGAGGCGGGTCTGGTCCTTCTTGAGCACGCCGATGTTGCGGGCGGTGGCGTGGTTCTCGAACTTGACGTCGCGGGTGTCCTTCTGGAACTCCTGCACCGTGCGGCCGCTGTTCTTCTGCGCCAGCTGCTGCTGAATGCGCTTCACCTCGCGCTCGATGCGCTGAAGCTCCGAGCTGGCGTTGGTGGCGGTCGAGGTGCTGGAGGTGGTCGCCATGATGCCCTCCGCGTTACGCCGAGACCCGCATGACCGGCGCGCCACCGGCGGCCGGCTTGGGCGGGACGGACGCCGTAGTATGTGCGGCCGGAGCGGCGCCGGCAGCTGCCGGCTGGGCAGATTTTGCCGCCAGGCCTTCGGCGATGGCGCGATTGATGTCGAGGATCGGCTGGATCTTGGAGCCGTCGAGGTCGCCCAGGCGCGCCATGACGTGGCGGTCGATCATCAGGGAGAGGGTGAGGACGTTGTCGTGCACGTCCTTGGGCAGCGGGCAATCGGGCTCGCTGAGGGCGGCCTGGAATATTGACCAGAGCCGCTGATTGAGGCGCAACGCCTCGCGCAGGGCCTCGCCGCCATCAGTCATCTTCGCGGCCAGGGCGAGCCGGCGCGAAGCCTCGCCCAAGGCCCAGGCCTCGGTGCTGCGCGGATCGTCCCCGCTGGGGCGGCTGGTGTAGCCGTTCGGTGCTTTCATTCGGTCCTCGTTTGGCTCCCCGGAGCCGCCGGTCCGCCGTCAGAACAGCTTCGCCGTCAGCTTCAAGGCGCGATAGTAGTCCTTTTCACGCACGAACCGTGCCACGTCGTCCAGGTCCTTGGCCCGATCCGGCCGGTCGGCCTGGCAATGGGTCAGCACGGTCTCGAATTTCGTGGAGGTCTCGGCGGTATCCTCCGGAAACAGATAGAGCAGCTGGATCGCCAGATAGAGCTTCTTCTCGTTGGTGTCCGCCTGCTCCTCCTTCATGACCTCGCGGCCGCGAAGGAAATTCGCCTTGTTGAAGAGATAGAAGGTTCCCGGCTCCTCGCCGCGGCCGATGACCGCGCCGTTGACGATGACTTTCTCTCCCGGGCGAAGCGAAAACTTGAGCGGCACCTGGACTTCCTCCCCCTGATCTTGATCTGGAATGGCTCGGCCGATCTTCCAATTCGAACCTTCCGGGACCTTTGGGAAGAAGCGGGCGGCGGCGGGTTGCGCCGCCGCCCAACTCTATCCGACCCTAACGGTTTAGAACAACCGCAGGATGGCCTGCTGCGCCTGGTTGGCCAGAGACAGCGAGATGGTGCCGAGCTGCTGACGAGTCTGCAGCGTCAGGATGTTCGCACCCTCTTCGTTCTGGTCGGCCAGCGTCAGCTTGCCAGCGCCTTCCTTCAACAGATCCGAGAACGCCGCCGTGAAGTCGAGGCGGGTCAGGAGCGTGTTGGAGTTGGTGCTGAGCGACGAAGACGCGGAGCGGAGCTTCAGCTTCGCTGCGTCGAGCTGTCGGATCGCGTTGTCGATGTCGGCGCGATCGTTCCAGCCGTTCTGGGCGAGGTCGAGCTGGAGGCCCTGGCCATCAGTCTGCACGTTCTGACTGACCACCGTCACCGTGCTGGTGTTGGTTTCGTTCAGCTGAACGGTCAGGTTGTTGGCGTCGGAGCCGTCAACCTGCTGGGCCGTGACCAGAGTCGCTTCCTCACCGTCGTTCTCGCCTCGCACGTCGAACGCGGCGCTACGGGCGGTGAAGTCGCCACGGACCTTGTAGTTGATGCTGCCGTCCACGGTGCCGGTCAGACCGGCGGCCGAGGAGGTCGTCAGGTTGAGCGTGGCGCCGTCGTTGACGCCGCCCTCGACGGTGAAGTTCACCTGCGTGGCCGAGCCGTTGAGCGCGACACCGGTCAACGTCGCCGTGCCGCCGAGGCCGTCGGACAGCGAGATCGTCGCGTTGTCCGCCGAACCGCTGACGGTCAGCTGCACGTTGGAGATGCCGTTGTCGAGGAAGCCGCTCGCCGCACTGACCGCGACGGCAGCAGCCGCGATGTTGGTCACGGCCTCGGTCGAGTTGATCTCGAGCGCGGCCGCGGAGCCCGCGGTCACCAGGTAGTTCAGCTCGGCAATGTTAGCCTCGGCGGTGAACGTCGCGCCGCCGATCGAGGCAAACGTCAAGGCGGTAGCGCCCGCACTGACGTTGCTCACGGTCGAGACCGAACCGTTGCCCGCCGTCGCCGTGACGGTGAAGCTGCTGAACGAGTTGGTCGCATAGTTGAACGACGCACCCGTCGCGGACAGCACCACCTTGGTGTCGGCAGTGATCGTGCTGGCCGAGGAGACCTCGAGCCCGCTGAACGCGCCGGCGCCCGTGCCATAGACGCCGCTCACGCCCGCGGTGTAGGCTGACGCGCCCAGGATCTGCCGCTCATCGATCGTGATGCGCGCCGTGCCGGAATCGAACGCGAACGCATTCTCGCCGTTCGAGACCTTGCCGCCGCCGAGCGCTGCCAGACCGTCGCGCGTGACAGCCTCGCCGTTCTCGTTGGTGGCAACGACCTGGAGGTTGACGTTCTTCTCGATCACCGAGGTGCCGACACCAGCGGTGTCCGCAACGTCTTCGATCGCGTCGAAGTCGAGATCGAAGCTGACGCGGGAGCCGCTGTTGAAGCTCTGCGAGAAGCGCAGGACCGCGCCCGCACCCTTCGCCGCATCCCACTGGTCGACGGTGAAGGTCTGGGTGAAGGTCTGCGTGCCCTCGGTAACGGTGATGATCTTGTCCTTGCCTTCGCCGCCCGCCAGCTTGATCGAGATGCTGTCGAAGTTGAAGGCAGCGGTCGAAGCGAAGCCGGTGATCTCCAGGTTGCTGATGCCGCGGTCGCGCTCGGCGTTCGCGATATCATCGGAGTTGCCCGTGATTGCGCCGTCGCCGGTGACCGAGATCGAGTAGCTGTCGGCCTCGACTACGTTCGTGGCGCGCGCGCCGCCGATGCCGGTCAAGGAATTGACTTCGGTCTTGCTCGACGCCGTGGCGTCGATGCGCAGGCCGGAGCCGGTCAGCAGGTTCTTGCCCTGGTAGCCGGAGTCCTGCGCCAGCTTGTCGATCTGCCGCAGCACGTTGTTGTACTGGGCCGCCAGGCTGTTGCGCAGGCGGACCGAGTTGGCGTCGGTGCCCAACGAACCCAGAGCCTGGGTCGTGAGACCGCGCGCCTGCTCGACCAGGCTTTCGATACCGGTGATGCCCTGGTCACCGGCCTTGATGGTGCTGATCGCCTGGCCGATGCCGTCCTTCAGACTGTCAAGGTCGCCAGCGCGCTGGGTCAGACCCTTTGCGGCGAAGAAAGCCGCCGGGCCGTCCAGAGCGGTGTTGATCTTGTTGCCGGTCGCGAGGCGGACCTGGGTCTTTTCCAGCAGCGAGGTGGTCTGCTGCAACAGCAGCAGGTTGCTACGGACGCCCGCCGTGAGCGAGATGTTGTTAGCCATTCGTGATGCTCCTTTGGAGGCTTGCTAGCCGCGGCGACTTTGCGCGCGCGGGCCGGCGCAAATGCCCCGGCAGGGAACTGGGTAGCAAGTTCCTTGCCAGCCGGCAGAAGATGCCTATCCGACGGAAATGTTTGCCTTTTTCGGCTGTCATCAGCCGTCCGGAGGAGGCAATAGTTGCCTTCTGGCCGGCAAATTTTGCCGCTTTAGGACCATCGGCCCGGGCAAAATTTTCTCTGCGATTCCAATGGATTAGCGTTTATAGTTTGTTAACCATCCCGCCGCTAGGATCGCCGCAGGCAGAGGGCCGAACCTCGCAGCGATATCCGCAATTTGAGCAGCATTTTAGCGAGATGACATGGCGACCGGCGCATTGTCGACGACTCCGCGCCGTGGGCCGGGCCAGGACACCGTGAGCAACGGCGGCACGGCACGTGCGATCTCGCCTCAGGACGAAGCCCGGATCCAGTCGCTCCTGCAGGCGGCGGGCCGCGCGCATCAGGCAGGCAACCAGCCCAAGCTGCAGGCCGCTCTCGAAGAAGTCCTCGAAATCGATCCAGACAATCCGCGTGCGCTGTATAATCTGGGCATCCTCCATCGCGACAGGAACGACATCTACAACGCGGAAGTCTGCTTCCGCCACGCGATCAAGCACGACCCGAGCCTGATCGACGCCTACCAGGGGCTGGCGGATCTGCTGTTCAACGTAAAGCACTTGATTCCGGCGACGAAGGTCTACGAGGACGCGCTGGAGCGGGCGCCAAACCGCCTGCCGTTGCTGCACAATCTGGCGCGCGCGCGGCTGACCCTCAAGGAGGCGCGGCCGACCGAAGAGATCGCGCGGCGGATCCTGGCGATCGACGATAAGTCGCTGGAAGCAATCGTCGACCTGGCATGGGCGCTGCTCTACGGCGACGGCGATGCCGGCGAGGCGCTTGCGCTGTGCGAACTCGCGCTGGCGCTGGAACCAGCGGCCCGGCAGGCGCTGGCGATGAAGGAGCATGCCCTGCGCTCTCTGAACCGCGCGGACGAGGCAGATGCGGTTTGGCAGGAGATCAAGCAGGTCGCGGCGACGGACTGGGGTGACACGCGCCGGCTCCTGGAAGCCTACCACTGGCTGGGTCGCAGCGAGCGCAGCCGCGCCTTGATCGATGCCTTCATAGAAGACAACCCGGACAAGCCGGAGGCTCTCAAGGATCTCGCTGCGCTCATGATGAACGATGGCGAGTTCGTCGAGGCGCAAGCGGTGATTGATCGCGCCTCAGAACTCGCGCCCGACAATATGATCGTCAAGATGGTGCGCGGGCTGGGCGCGTTCCGCCTCGGTGACTACAAGGCCGGGCTCGAGCTCTATGAAGCGCGCTGGCATCGCGATGCGTTCGACAAGCCGTGGACCATTCCGGTGCCGGAGTGGGACGGCAAGCCGGTCGACGGCCGGCTGATCGTCTACAGCGAGCAGGGAATCGGCGATTACGTCATGTATGCCATGCTGTTCCCCGAGCTGCGCCGTTTCGCAAAATCCGTGCTGATCGAAGTCAACCCGCGCATGGATGGGCTGTTCCGGCGCAGCTTCCCCGACATGGGCGTAGTGTGCCGCAACTCATTGCCGCCCAATTGGAATCCAAAGGACTATGCGGCCAAGGTGGCGATGGGCGATCTGCCTCTTCGCCTCGGTGCGGACTTGGAGAACCTGCCACGCCGCGACGGCTTCCTGATTCCGGAACCGATCCTCGCCGCCACGCTGCGCAAGCGCTACCAGGCACTGTTCCCGGGCAAGCGGCTGGTCGGCATCTCCTGGCGCAGCGGCAGCCGCGACAGCGCCACCATTCGCTCGATCGATCTCTCGCAGTGGCGCCCGATCTTCGAGGTGGACGACTGCGCTTTCATCTCGCTGCAATATGGCGACAACAGCCGCGATCTGGAGCGGTTGACGGCCGAGACCGGCCACGTTGTGCATTGGGATCGAGAGATCGATCCGATGGCGAACATGGATCCGTTCACCTCGCAGATCGCCGCCATGGACCTCGTCATCTCAGTCGACAACAGCACGGTCCATTTCGCTGGCGCGATCGGCAAGCCCTGCTGGGTGATGCTGCCGGTCAACTCGGACTGGCGCTGGCTGGCCGACCGCTCGAACTCGATTTGGTACGACAGTCTCCAGCTCTTCCGGCAGAAGCGGGGCGATGGCTGGGAACCGCTGATCCGACAAGCCGCCGACCAGCTGCGCGCCTTTGGCGTCGAGTCCTTGACCGATGCGATCGCGCAGATCTGCCTGCGCGGCGGCGAGGAGCTGTTGCGGCGAGGCGCGATGGCGCAAGCCGAAGCCTATTTCCGCTGGCTGCTGGAGACCGGCCGGAGTCCGGCGGTCGCGATGCACGGCATCGGCCTCTCGGCGCAAAAGGCGCAGCACTTCCAGGACGCGGCTGGAATCCTCGGCCGCGCGGTGGAGCTTGCGCCGGAGCGCGTGGAGTACCGCGCGGATTGGGCAGTCGCCTTGTTCGACGCCGGCCATCGGGAGATCGCGGAGCGCTTGGCGCGGGACCTGACGCGGCAAAGCAGTGATCCGACCGCCGCCATGGCGATGGGGCAGATTCTCGCAGCCAAGGGCCAGCCGGACCAGGCAACGGACTATTTCGCGCGGGTTCTGCGCACCGATCCGGCGCACGTCATGGCGCGTTACATGCTGGCCAACCTGCAGGCCGCCCAGGGCGAGGATCAGCTGGCGCGCCAGAACTTTACACGCCTGTTGGCGGTTGCGCCCGACCTGCCGGTGCCGCGAACGGCGCTGGCGGAGCATGATCTCCGCCACGGTCGCGACGAGGCTGCACGCGGCAATTTCGCCTGGCGCTTCGGCGCTGCACCGGATGCGCTGCCGCCACATCTCGCGATGATAGCGGCGGATGAACGACCGAAGTCCTGGTCCGAGGGCCGCATCCGCAAGCGGCGCCTGTTTCTGCGCGCGGAACGCAGCGCGATGGAGCAGCTGCTGTTCGCGCCCTGGCTCGCGGAGGTGGCGAAGGATTCACGCATGGTGCTGGCCGAATGCGATGCCGCCGTGCGACCGCTGCTGGCCGCTGCCTTTCCGAAGATCCAATTTGCCGATGCCGGCAGCTTGACGCCGGCGGCGCTGATTGAATCCCGCATCCAGATTGCATCCAGCCTTGGAGATCTGGTGGCCGCCTACTCAAGATCGGATGATGCGCTGCTCTTCGATCGTGCTGCGGCGGAGCAACGGTGTACAGCGGCGCGCAAGGATGTAGACAGGCTGATCGGTCTGGCCTGGCAGGTGAGTGAGGGGCCGCTAGGCGGATTGGAGTGCTTCCTGCCTCTGTTTGATGCACCTGATGTGCGCTGGTTGCTCATGCCGATCGGCATATTGAAGCCCGGGCTCGCGCGGGGCCTGTCTTCGCTGGACGACAAGGTTCTGCTCGAACCGGTCGAGCTGAATCAGGGCCTGAGCCGGCTGGCGGAGCGATTGGCGACACTGGACCTGCTGATCTCGCGCGAGGATCTCGTGGCGACAATGGCCGGCGTGATGGGCCGGCCGGTCTGGAAGGTTCAAGCGTCGAATGGTCATTGGTCCTGGCTGGCCGAGGGTGCGGTGAGCAAGTGGCATCCGACAGCGCGCATCTTTCGGGAGGTTGAAGAGGGTGCCGGCAATGTCGTTGCCGACCTGCGCAGCGCCCTCATGGCAGAGGCCGACGGAGGAAACACGTGAATCGCAAGCAGCGCCGCTCGGCGGCCAAGACCGGCACGCCCGCTTCGCAGCAGAGCGTTGCGGACAAGGTGGTGCAGAAGGCGATCGCCGCCGTAAAGGCCGGCGCGTTGAAAGAAGCTGCTCAAGCCTTCGATCAGGTGCTGGGGCGATTTCCAAATCATGTGGAGGCGCTGCACCAGAAGGGAATGCTCCTGGCCCGGATGGGCAACGCGGAAGCAGGTATTGCATTCCTGCAGCGGGCCACGGCCGCGAAACCCGATCAGCCGCTGTACTGGAACAACCTGGCGGCGGCCTGCCTGACCTGCGATCGGATGGAAGAGGCGCGCGAGGCGGCGCAGCGCGCAGTCAGCCTCGACCCGCAGTATGTCATGGCCTGGCGCAACCTCGGCACCGTCGCCGGCGCCCTCAAGCACCATGCCGCGGCCGCGCAGGCGTTCGAGAAAGCATCCCAACTCGCTCCCCGGGATGCCGACATCTGGTACCAGCTGGCGCGGGCGCAACTCGAAAGCGGAAATCATCTCGCCGGCCGGACCGCTTTGGAGAGGGCGATCGAACTCGTTCCGGCCAATGCCGAGTACCAAAGCAATATGGGCATTCTATTGCTGCAGCAGCGTCGTATCGCCGACGCCTTGCCCTACCTTGAACGTGCCGTCGGCCTCGAACCGGACCGCTTCGCCGCGGCGCTCCACTACGGCATCGCCCTGGGCCTGTCGAAGAGCCACGAGCCGGCGCTGCGCTGGCTGCGCCGCGCCACCTCGATCAAGCCGAACTCGGATACTGCCTGGGGCGCGCTCGCCGACGCTGCGATGGCCGCCGGCGAAACCGCCGAGGCGCAGGATGCTGCCAGGCGCGCCGCCGAGTTCGCGCCCGGCGATCCGAACCATCGCGCGCGCTTGCGCAGGCTGGAGCCCAGCGCCGCGCCGCGCTCGACGTTGATCGAGCTGGATCTCGGCAACCTATCCTCGGACCGGGACAACGCGAACGAGCCCGAGCTCTCGACCTCGCTGGACCAGATCTTCATCCGCTGACCGGCGACCGCCGGGGAATCGCTCCCCCGCGGTCGGCTAGCCTTTGGCCGCGGCCTCCAGCGCGGCGATGTCAAATTTCACCATCTGGAGCATGGCTTCGGTGACCCGCTTTGCCCTGGCGCGGTCGGGGCCCATCATCAATTCGCCGAGCCTCTTAGGCGCGATCTGCCAGGAGAGGCCCCAGCGGTCCCGCAGCCAGCCGCATTGCTCGGTCGAACCACCCTCCTTGAGGGCATCCCACAGCCGGTCGATCTCCGCCTGCGTGTCACATTCGACCATGATGGAGAAGCTGTGGTTGAAGGGGTCGAGGGGACCGGCCTCGATCGCCATGTAGCGCTGATCGCCGAGGGCGAAGGAGGCGATCTTGACGCTGCCCGCCGGGCCGCTGGGCGTTTCCGCGGGGATCGTGGTGGTCGATTCGACTGCCGAGCCGGGTATCAGCGAGGTGTAGAACCTGATCGCCGCCTCCATGTCCTTCTCGAACCACAGATGTTGGGTCACTTTCATGTGCTCGTTCCTTTCGCATGGCGTCGACGCAGGGGCCCTGGACGAAAGGCGCCCGCCTCCCCAGGACGTATGAACACGCCCGCGCCCGACAGGGTGGCGGGAATTTTTTCGATGCCTGCGGGACATTGCGCCGGCCAACCCCGGAAGGCGAGGGGCGCCCGAACGGAAGCCGCCCGGGGCCTTGCGGCGCCGGGCGGCTTTTCCGGTTTTTCAGGTCTGGGCTTAGAACAGCCGCAGGATCGCCTGCTGCGCCTGGTTGGCGAGGCTGAGGCTGATGGTTCCGAGCTGCTGGCGCGTCTGCAGTTGCAGCAGGTTGGCGCCTTCCTCATTCTGGTCGGCTTGCACCAGCTTGTTGGCGCCTTCCGCCAGGACGTTGATGAACTCGTTGGTGAAGTTCAACCGCGTCGTGATGATGTCGAGGTTGTTGCTGAGCGAGGAGGCCGCTCCGCGCAGACGGAGCTTCGCGGATTCGATCGAGGCCAGCGCGAAGTCGATGTCGGCGCGGTCGCGCCATTCGTTCTGCGCAAAGTCGACCGCCAGGCCCTGGCCGTCGGTCTGCACGTTCTGGCTCACCACCGTCACCTGACTGGTGTTGGTTTCGTTGAGCTGGACCGTGAGGTTGTTGCTGTCGTTGCCGTCGGTGACCTGCACGGTCTCGATGGTCGAGGTCTGGCCGGTCTGGGCGGCGCGCACATCGAACAGGGCCTGATCGGGCGCGGTGAAGTCGCCGATGGCGTTGTATCTGACCGTGCCTTCGGAATTGGCGACCAGCCCGCCGCTGGCCAACGTCAGCGTCAAGGTGGCGCCGCTGTTGACGCCGCCGGTGATGGTGAAGTTCAGCGCCTGGCTGCCCAGGGTGCCGCTCACCGTTGCCGTTCCGCCGTAGCCATCGCTCAGGGTGAAGGTCGAGGCCGAAGCCGTGGTCACGACATCGAACGTCAGGGTATGCGCCAGGTTATCGGCCAGGCCCGAGAGCGTGCTGAGCGACACGCCGGTTCCGGGCAAGGCCGCGCCGAGTGCCTGCTCGGTCGCGTCTGCCTCGGTGGCGGTCGAACCCACCGCGCGAACGATGCCCTGGAATCCGGCGGTCTGCAGATCGAGGGCCACGTCCTCGGCGTTGTCCGCCGCACCGGTGAAGGTGTAGGAGCCGCTCGCGCTCACCGTCGTGGTGACCCCGCCGTTCGGGCCGACCAGGGTCGCGGCATAGCTGCCGAAGGTGCCGGTCACGAAGTTGAAGTCGGCGGCGGTCGCGGATGCCGTGAGAGAGTAGGTGAAGTCGTTGGCGATGCCGGAGGTTCCGATGGTTGGCGTGCCGACGATCGCGTCCGACGCGCGGCCGTAGGCGAAGCCGGCGGTCTCGCTGTAGGCGGCCGCCCGCAGGATGGTGCGTTCGTCCACCGTCATGCGCGGCGTGCCGGAGTCGAACGCCCAGGCGTTCTCGCCATTCGACAGCTTCTGCTGGCCCGACTGGTTGAGAGCGCTGCGCTCGATGCGCTGGCCGACGCCGTTGAGGTTGGTGGTCGCGACCGCGATGTTGACGTTCTTCTCGACCACCGAGGTACCGACGCCGGCCGTGTCCGGCACGTCGTCGATCTGGTCGAAGTCCACATCGAAGTTGATATGCGTCCCGCTGGCGAACTGATGGTCGAAGTTCAGCAGCCGGCCGGTCGCCTTGGCATCGTCCCACTGTTCGGTGGTGAAGGTCTTGGTGACGGAGACGCCGCCTTCGGTGATCGTGAAGGTCTTGTCCTTGCCCTTGCCGCCGGCGTATTTGATGACGATGTCGTCAAAGTTGCCGAGTGTCTTGCTGGCAAAACCGCCGATCGTCAAATTCTGGATGCCGCGGTCGCGCTCGGCGTTGGCGATGTCGCTGGAATTGGAGCTGATCGCGCCGTCGCCGGTGATGTCGATGACATAGTCGTCGGCCGAGACGACGTTGGTGACGCGCGTGTTGCTGATGCCGGTGATGGCGTTGGTCGCGCTCTTCGAGGACGAGGTCGCGTCGAGCCTGAGGCCGCTGCCCAGCAGCAGGTTCTTGCCCTGGTAGGTGGCGTCGCCCGCCTGCTTGTCGATCTGGCGCAGCAGGTTGTTGAATTGCTCGGACAGCGACTTGCGCAGCTCGACCGAGGCTGAGTCCTTGCCGAGGCTGCCGTAGGCCGAGGTGATGAGGCCCTTCGCCTGGTCGAGCATCTTTTCGATCGAGGTCACGCCGGTGTCGGCGGCCTTGATGGTGCTGATGCTCTGGCCGATCGAGTCCTTGAGCTGCGCAAGATCATCCGCGCGACGGTTCAGCCCCTTGGAGGCGAAGAACGCGACGGCGCCGTCGATAGCGGAGTTGATCTTGTTGCCGGTGGCGAGCCGCTGCTGGGTACGGTCGATCCGTTCGGAGGTGAATTGCAGCAGCAGCAAGTTGTTGCGGATGCCCGCAGTCAATTGAATGTCGTTCGTCGGCATCAGGGTTCTCCTTCGTGTCGTGCCAACTTCGGTCGCGCTTTGGCGCCCGAATCATGTCCGCACAGGCGGTGTCGAACCCTCTCGAAGCAACTTGCGTGCCATCCACTAACACACTGAATCTGTTCGAAATATCTCGGTTAGTCGGAATTTGAGGCAAACCCGACCGGCAAGGATCGGCGCGGCAGGTCGGAAATTTCGTACCAGCAAAGACGAAAACGGCGCACCTGAGTGCAGGGGCTTTAACGCATTCTTAATGGATCGAGAGAAGAATCATCTATACTGCTGTGTGGTGTATGCGGTCCGAAATCTCGGGCCGGCAGCAAGAGAAAGGAGTAGCGGGCTCGATGTTGCGCCCGGTCACCACATCAAGTGCGTCGGCCAGCTCGGCACCGCTCGCGGTGCATGCGGGCGCCGCCACGACTCCGTCGTCGCAGCAAGCGCGCGCGGCCTCGGTTGGCGCTGCTGAAGCACCGCAGCCCCAGGCCGCCGCCGTCAACGCTGGTCAGACTTTCCGCTACAATAGCTTCGAATTTATTTACCGGCAGGATATCGGTCGCATCGTGCTGATCGGTCAGAGTCCGGAGACCGGCGAGCGCGTGATCCAGGTGCCGTCCGAGCAGGCGCTGCAAGCGTATGAACGCACGGCGCGGGTCGAGCGGCAGATGGATCGGATCCAGGGCAGCAAGCGCGAGGCGTCCCAGTCTCGGCAGGCAGGCGCGGCGCAGGTGGCCCCGCAACCTTCGGCTTCCCAGCCGGCACCGCAGCTCGCGAAAGCGCTGGTGGCGGCGGTGAGCGGCGCCAATCACGGCAGCGGCGTGGTCAGCGTTTCGGCCTGATGCCGGACATCGGCACGTAGGGATCGGGGCCCGCGAGGGCCTTTTTTCATGCCCGCTGCTGAATGGCCGCCGGACCGATCGCCGGTTGGCGCCGGCCGCGCCGCAGCGCGCCGCGCTGGTTGTAGCCGGTGACCTGCAGGCGCGGTTCTTCCAGGGCATCGACCACCGCGCGCATGACGCGCTCGTTCACGTCGCGCATGGCACGAAGCGCCCGCAGGTTGTCCTGCAGCGCCGCCTGGAACCGCTCGGTCGCCTCGGTCAACTCCTCCTTGAGGACATCGGTCACCGCGTCGGCCGCGATGTCCGGTTCCTTCAGTGCCAGCACGAAGGCGCGATAGGCATCGCTCAGGGTGGACTTGTCATGCTGGAGCTGACGGAGCTCCTTGGGCTTCATGGCGCGCAGCAGCTCGACCTCGCGCTCCATGCAGGCGATCAGCTGCGATGTGATCGCCAGCAGATCTGCCATGCGGGAGGACTTGTTCATCGCGGGCTCTCCTGAAGCTGCAGCAGCTGCTTCTGCACCATGTCTGACACGCCGACGCCGCCGGTCCTGGCGACCTGCTTGCCGTATTCCTGCAGCAGGAACGAACGGAAGATGTTCTCGGCCTCGCCGCCGCCGAACAGCGGATCGCTCGACAGGTCGCCGTACATGTCCTCGAACGCGTGAGTGACGAAGAAAGCTTCGAAATCCTCGGCGCTGGCCTTGATCCTGGCCAGGTCCTTGGCGTCGATCGTCGGCGCCGCGTCCCGGCGCAGGGTGCCGAAGCGATCGAGCGGCGAAGCTGAAAGGGGGGTGCTGCCGGTCATCACTGCACCATCAGCTCGGCTTGCAGCGCGCCGGCGGTCTTGATGGTCTGCAGGATCGAGATCATGTCGCGCGGGCTGACGCCAAGCGAGTTCAGGCCGGCGACCAGCTCCTCCAGCGTGACGCCAGGCTCGATCACCGCCAGCTTGCGGTCGGCATCCTCCTGCACTTCGACGTTGGTGCGCGGCACGACCACGGTGACGCCGGTGTTGGAGAAGGGATTGGGCTGCGACACCTGCGGCGTCTCGGTGATGCGGATGGTGAGGTTGCCCTGTGCCACCGCGACCCTGCTGATCCGCACGGTGTCGCCCATCACGATCACGCCGGTGTTCTCGTCGATCACCACCTTGGCCGGCAGGTCAGGCTCGATCGGCAGGGTTTCGATGTTGGTCAGCAGCGCCGCCGGATCGCCGCCGCCCATCGACACGTTCAGCACCACGGTGCCGGAATCCTGCGGATAGGCGACGTCGCGGTCGAGTTCGGTGTTGATGGCGTCCGCGATGCGGCGGGCGGTGGTGAAGTCCGGGTTGCGCAGCGCGATGTTCACGGTCTGCAGCGCGCCGAGGTCGAACGGCACCTCACGCTCGACGATGGCGCCGCGGGCGATGCGGCCGCTGGTCGGCACGCCGCGCAGCACCGATTCCGCCGCGCCGGCCGCCGAGAAGCCTCCGATCGTCACCTGGCCTTGGGCGACGGCATAGACCTCGCCGTCTGCGCCCACCATCGGGGTCACCAGCAAGGTGCCGCCCTGCAGGCTGCTGGCGTCGCCGAGGGCGGAGATGGTCACGTCGATCTCGGCGCCCTGGCGGGCGAACGGGGGCAGGCTGGCGGTCACCATCACGGCGGCGACGTTCTCGGTCTCCAGATCCTCGTCGCGCGCGTTGACGCCGAGGCGCTCGAGCATGCCGATCAGGCTTTCCCGGGTAAAGATCGCCGATTCCAGGTCGTCGCCGGTGCCGTTGAGGCCGACCACGATACCGTAGCCGACCAGCTGGTTCTCCCGCACGCCCTCGAAATCGGCGATGTCCTTGATGCGCGACGTAGCGGCAGCTGGGGCGATGAGGCCCGGCGCGAGCAGGGCGAGCGCCAAGGCAAGGCGCCAGCCGGTCCGCAAGAGTCGCTTGATCGGATGCTGCAACATGATTTTCCTTCGGCACGTCTCATGTTCTTGTTGGCCAGAACCACGCAACTCTCATGCCAAGGCAAGATCGACCCTAAATCATTGTTTTGGCTTGCAATTTTCTGTACGAAGTTGACTTTGGAACAAACCCGTCCGGCAGGAATTTCCTGCGCTGGCAACGGCTTCCCGGCGGTGTTAAGGCCTTGTTAGCGATAGCGCGCCATTGTGGCCCGGACGTTTTCGGGCGCCCTGAATCCCGGAAGATTCGCCGCGCATAGATGAAGATCGACCCGACACAAGTCAGACCCGCAGCGACCCGCCGAGTCGGCACCGCGCAGCCCGCCAGCAGTGGCGGCTTCGCCGCCGCCTTGCACGAGGAGAGCGCCGGCGCCGGCGGCCAAAGCGCTGTTGGCGGCTCCGTCGGCCTATCCGGGGTATCGACCGTCCTCGCCCTGCAGGGCGCGCCCGATTCGACCGAGCGCCGCGCCCGGCAGCGGGCGGTCCAGCGTGGCGACGCCATGCTGGACGAGCTGGAGCAGATCCGCCTCGGCCTGCTGCTGGGAGCGATCCCGCGGGCGCGGCTGGAGCAGCTGGCGCAAATGATCCGCGCGCGCCGCGAGCAGCTCGACGACCCAAAGTTGATCGCGATTCTCGATGACATCGAGCTCAGGGCCGCAGTCGAACTGGCCAAGCTGAGCGGGCCAGGCGGCCTATGACTTTCGATTTATCCAATCATTACAACGGCATGAATGATGAATTCGGGGCTTGCTCCGGGAACGCAAATTTGTATAGTCCCGGGCTATCTCGCGACGGGCTGTGACCGATGGGAGACGGCATGACGCGAGGGTTGGAAAAGAACAGCTCTGAGAAGCGCATGAAACCGTTGCTGTCGCCTGATTACCGCCCGCACGACAAAGAAGACTTCATGAACCCGATGCAGCAAGAGTATTTCCGCCAAAAGCTGCTGGCGTGGAAGCAGGAGCTGCTGCGTGAATCGGGCGAGACGCTCAATCACCTGCAGGAAGAAAGCCTGTCCGAGCCGGACATCACCGACCGCGCCAGTCTCGAGACCGACCGCGCGCTGGAGCTGCGCACCCGCGACCGCGAGCGCAAGCTGATCAGCAAGATCGACGAAGCGCTGCGCCGGATCGAGGAAGGCACCTACGGCTTCTGCGAGGAGACCGGCGAGCCGATCAGCCTCAAGCGGCTCGAAGCCCGCCCGATCGCCACCCTGTCGCTCGAGGCGCAGGAGCGCCACGAGCGGATGGAGCGCACGCACCGGGACGATTGAGTCCTTCAGTCGTCCTCGATCTTGAGAAAAGGCCAACGCGCCCGATAGCTCTCCGCTTTCTCGCGAAAGCGCCCGAGGTTCGGCGCGTTGGCGTTCGGCCGCAAGATGCCCTGCTCGAGCTCTTCGAGACCGTAGGGCGCATAGAGCCGGAGGCTGCCATCGCCTTGCGGTGACAGGCCGACGCAGCTGCACCGCACCAGGAAGCGATCGATGCCATCCTCCGCGCTGGCGAGGCGAGGGTAGGGCGCTTCGAACCGCTGCGGATACCACAGATGCACGCGCGCCTGGTTGCGGATCTCGATCAGGCCATCGAGATCGCCGAACAGCACGCGCCCGCGCTGGATGACGGCGTCCTCCGCCTCGTAGGAGAGATCGGCATCGTCGAAATAGAAGATGTCGTAGTCCTTGATGTCGCTCTGCGGCG
>DATFDU010000163.1:0-7887 GCA_035251915.1 Dongiaceae bacterium
TTTCACCCGCGACATCGCCGGCACCTTGTTCGCCGAGAAGCGTCCGCGCCTGGTGCAGATCAAGGGCATCAATGTCGATGCCGAGCTTGGGCCGCACATGCTCTATGTCACCAACGAGGACAAGCCGGGCATGATCGGCAACCTTGGCACCACCCTGGGCGACAACAGGATCAACATCGCGACCTTCGCCCTCGGCCGCTCGGCGCCGGGCCAGGACGCCATCGCGCTGGTCGAGATAGACGGCCCGATCCCCGCCCCGGTGCTGGAGCAGGTGCGCAAGCTGCCCAATGTGCGCCAGGCCAAGGCGCTGGTATTCTGACCGGATGGCGACGAAGAAGATCCGGCTGGATTCGCTGCCGCCCCTGCCGGAGCGCAGCAAGGACGAGAACGACCGCCTGGTGAAGCAGCATCAGGAAAAGCTGGTGCACATCCAGCAGGCCCTGCTGTTCACCGGCGAGCGGGCCGTGGTGGTGTTCGAAGGCATGGATGCCGCCGGCAAGGGCGGCACCATCCGGCGCCTGGCCTGGGCCATGGATCCGCGCTCCCTGAAGGTCTGGCCGATCGGCGCCCCGAACGAGATCGAGGCGCGGCAGCACTACCTGCAGCGCTTCTGGACCCGCCTGCCGGAGAAGTCCCAGATCGCTGTGTTCGACCGGTCCTGGTACGGCCGGGTGCTGGTGGAGCGGGTCGAGAATCTGACGCCCAAGAAGGACTGGCAGAGAGCGTACGGCGAGATCAACGCGTTCGAGCGGCAGCTGGTCGACAACGGCTTCCGGGTGGTGAAGATCTTTCTCCACATCAGCAAGGAGCAGCAGCGCCAGGAATTGATCGAGCGGATGCGCGATCCGCTCAAGCGCTGGAAGCTGAGCTATGACGATTTCCGCAACCGCGCCCGCTGGTCCGACTATGTCGAGGCGATCGAGGACATGTTCGACCGCACCAGCACTGCGGCCGCGCCGTGGCACGCCGTCCCCTCCGATGACAAGCCGGCAGCGCGGGCCGCGGCGCTCGGCATCGTGGCCAGGCAACTGAGCAAAGGGCTCGATCTGTCGCTGCCGCCGCTGGACCGCAAGATCGCCCGGACCGCGCTCAAGATGCTCGGCAAAGCGGCCCTCAAACCGGGGCGGTAGTCAGCTGGCCGCGCGCCCAGTCTTTCGGTGGCTTGACAAAACTCCGTCAACGCATGGAATCCCTGTGATCGTCTATGGATCGCTGCGAAGGAATGGAGTGTTCGTGCGCATGGGACCGGTCGTGCGGGCAGAGTCGCCTCGTGGGACGGCATGACGAGCCTGGTCGTCCAGACCGAGCCGCAATGCCTGACCCTGGGCGATGCCATCGCGACGCCGTTCGAGCTGCTGGCGCCGGCAGATCTGCCGGAACACCCGCGGCGACACGCCAACCTCAAAAGCTATACGCGGGGTTGCCTGTACAGTTCGGATGGCGCGCGGGTCGACCTTTCGCTGCGGGTGGGCGGTATCGGCGGCGACCCGACGGCCTCGATCGATCCCGCAGTGCTGCCGCCCGAACAGCGCGGCGGCACCTGGCTCACGGGCCGGACGCTCTATCTCGGCCCGTTCATGAACCGCTATGGCCAGTTCATCACCGAAGGCCTGTCGCGCTACTGGAAGCAGGATATCGGCCCGGTCGACCACGTCGTCGCCTATCCCTTCATCCATGACAGCGGGAACATCCAGATCGAGGAATTTCACCGGCATCTTGCCGGCCTGCTGGACGTGCCGATCGATCGCATGGCGATCCTGCGCAGCCAGACCGTGTTCGACGAGATCGTCGTGCCCGAGCAGCTGTGGTGCAAGAACGACCACGTCAACGTCCACATGCGCGCGGTGTACGAGCGGATCCGGGCGCGGCATGTCGGAACGAAGTCGAGCGGCCGCCTCTTTCTCTCGCGAGCGCCGTCGAAATGGCTCGGCAACCCGCTGGCGGTGGAAGAGGTGTTTGCCAGCTTCGGCTTCCGGGTGATTCATCCCGAGCGAATGCCGATCGCCGAGCAGCTCGCGCTCTACGCCAACTGCGAAGTGCTGGCGAGCTTTTCCGGCGGCGGCATGCACAATTGCCTGTTCGCGCGTCCGGGCCTCATGACCATCGAGGTCGGCGATACCCGCGCGCGCCGCAATCCGGCGTTGATGCAGCGGACGGCCAAGGAGCTGGCCCAGGTCGAGGCGCATTTCATTCCCTTTGGTGAAGGAACCGAGACCGACATCGCGCCGAAGGTGGTGCGCAAGAACCTCAGCAAGGTCCTGAGCGAGCTGCCCCGTCGCGGGCCGGTGCTGATGCTGCGGCTCAAGCGCAGGTTCGGTGGCGGCAGCAAGGCGGGAAAGCGGACGAGAGCGTAGTGCGCCCCTAAGCCGACTTGCGCGGCGGGTCGTAGAACATGCGGTTGGCGGCCCAGCAGCGCACCATGGAGCGCTCGATCTTGTGCTCCTTGTGGTACCAGATCTCGATCCACATCTGCGTGCCGGGCTTGGCATACTTCATCGGCACGCGGGCGTAGGCGATGTTCTTCTTCAGCGTCGGCGACCACTCCGCCGAGGTGGTGAGGCCGAGCTCGTGCTTGCCCGGTTGGTCGGCGTAGAGGAAGGAGCCCGGTGCCGGCTTGCGTCCCTCGATCTCGATGCCGGTCAGCACGTAGCGGCTGAGGCCGTGCTCCTTCTCCCTCTTCAACGCGCGCTTGCCGACGAAATAGCCCTGCTTGCTGAGGTTGACGGTCCAGCCGATGCCGAGTTCGTACGGCGACATGCGATTGCTGGGCCGCAGCGCATGCAGCGCGCCGGAATAATCGGCGTCGATCAGGATGAAGCCGGCCTCGATGCGCGCGATCTCCAGCGCATGCGCGCCGATCGGCGCGATCTTGTGGTCGCGGCCGACCTCGAACAGGCGATCCCACAGCCACAACGCGTCCTGCGGCCTCGTCCAGATCTCGTAGCCGAGGTCGCCGGTGAAGCCGGCCCGGTCGATGCGCAGCCAACGACCGTTCAGCTCCAGCTCCATGATGCCGAAGCGCGGCAGGAGGTCGATGCCGTTGATGCCGAACGCGCGCAGCACGTCGCGCGACTGCGGACCCTGCAGCGACAGGCCGGCGAGATCGTAGGAAATGTCCTCGATATGCACGTCGAAGCCGTAGGCGACCTGCTCCAGCCAGTGCAGCTGGTCCTTGGCGGCGTTCAGCAGGAAGTCGTTCTCGCCGAAGCGGAAGATCGTGCCCTCCTCCACCAGCATGCCGTCGTCCTGGCACCAGGAGGTGTAGAAGGCCTGCATGGGCTTGATCTTGGCGAGGTCGCGCGTGATCAGGTGGTTGACGTACTCGGCCGCTTGCCTGCCGGTGATGCGATACTTGATCAGCGGCGAGACGTCATAGACCGACGCGCCGTTGCGGATCGTCATATACTCCGACTGCACGGATTCGAACGCCGCCGGCGAATAGTGACCGGTCCAGCGCATCCACTGATTACCGGTCATGAGCGGCTCGATGCGCTCGTGGAACGGCGTCTTGCGCAGGAACGGCTTCAGATGCTCGACATACGCGGTCATGCGGCCCCCACGACGCGCTTTTGGGCCCGCGCGTCTTTCAGGATCTCGCGCGCGGCGTTGTAGCCCGGCGCGCCGGAGATGTTGCCGCCGGGATGCGCGCCGGCACCGCAGAGATAAACGCCCGGCACCGGCATGCGGTATTCCTGGGCCTGGCCCGCGGGGCGCAGGAACAGCACCTGGTCGAGCGTGATCTCGCCATGATGCCACTGGCCGCCGGTCATGCCGAACTGCTTCTCGAGATCGTGGGGCGTCAGCACTTCCATCGCCGTGACTCGCTGCTTCAGGCCGGGCGCGACTTCCTCCAGCACGGCAAGGCTGCGCTCGCCGATCTGCTGGCGCGCGTCGTTCACCGAGGTACCGCGCAGCTTGTACGGGCAGTATTGCGCCACGATCGAGGCGACATGCTTGCCGGCCGGCGCCAGCGACGGATCGCTCAGGGTTGGAATTGTCAGCTCCAAAGCCGGGCGGTCCGACACGCGGCCATACTTGGCGCAATCATAGGCGCGCTCGATATCGTCCGGCCTGGGCGCCACGACGATGCGGCCGCGCGCATTCGCCAGCGCTTCCGGCAGGCCGTCGAGCGCGAGGTGGATCTTGGCCGCGCAGCCATTCATGCGCAGGTGGCGGATGCGCGT
Source organism: Dongiaceae bacterium (assembly GCA_035251915.1). Taxonomy (GTDB): domain Bacteria; phylum Pseudomonadota; class Alphaproteobacteria; order Dongiales; family Dongiaceae; genus Dongia_A. The sequence continues at coordinate 4,185 of DATFDU010000163.1, forward strand.
GACGAACATAGCGTCGAGATTGCGCGGGCCGATCAGCTGCAGGGCCGTGCGCTGCGGGTCGGCGTTGGAGACGACGCGCGATGCACGGATCTCCTCGCCAGTCGACAGCACGGCGCCCGCGGCCACATCGTTCTCGATCAGGATATGGTCGACCGCGGCGCCTGTGCGGATCAGCACGCCTGCGGCCTGCGCCGCCCTACCGAGCGCCTGCGCGACACTGCCCATGCCGCCCTTGGGCAGCAGGAAACCGCCCTGCCCGTTCGCGCCCAGGCTGGACAGGCGATAGAGCAGGTTGAACACCGTGCTCGGCGAGCGCGGGCCAAGCGCGAGGCCCAGCACACCCTCGAAGCACAGCAGCCCCTTCACCGCGTCGCTCTCGAAATAATCGTTGGCGAGGTCGTTGACGTTCATGGTGAGGATGCGGGTCAGCTCCAGCATGTCCTTCTTGCCGAGCCGGCGCAGGCCCCAGGCGAACTTGCCGAGATTGAGCTTGGCCTGCCAATCCATCTTCATGGCATCCGGCCGCGGCGGCGTGTGCAGCGCATAGGCGGCAAGCGCATCGGCCATGCGCGTGAGGCGCGCCATCACCGCCGGGTAGGCCTCGGCGTCGGTCCGGCTGACCGAGGCGACGGAACTGGTATCGAAGCTGCGGTCGCCGGGCAGCAGAGACCGGGTCTCGACACGTTGTGCCTTGAGATCGAGTCCATGCCGCGCGAGATCGAGGTCGCGTGCGATGGCCGGATGCAAGCCATGCAGCAGGTGCGCAACGCCTGACGTCTTGTAGCCCGGCACGAACTCGCGCGTAACGGCAGCCCCGCCGATCTGCGGCGCGGCTTCGAGCACGGTGACCTTGAGGCCGGCCTTCGCCAGATAGGTGGCGGTGACGAGGCCGTTGTGGCCGGCGCCGATGACGACGACGTCTGTCATTGCACCACCCCGCGCCTGAAGTCCTTCAGCATCTCGGTCGCGGCGTTGGCGCCGGGCGCGCCCATGACGCCGCCGCCGGGATGGGTGCCGGAGCCGCACATGTAGAAGTTATCGAACGGCCCGCGATATTGCCCCATGCCCGGGAACGGCCGGTTGAACAGCAGCTGATCGAGCGTCAGCTCGCCATGGAAGATGTTGCCCTCGGTCATGCCGACTTCGTTCTCGATGTCCCAGGGCGTGCGGCACTGCACGTGCAGCACCAGCTTCTTGAAGCCGGGCGCATGCAGCTCGATGGTGTCCAGCACGTCCTTCTCGTATTGCGCCTTCATCTCCGGCGTCCAGGGGCCTTCCGCCAGCTGATACGGCACGTACTGCACGAACACCGACATGAAATGCTTGCCCGGCGGGCTCATCGTCGGGTCGACGGTGGTCGGGATCACGCAATCGAGGAACGGCCGCTTGGACCAGCTGCCGTATTTGTAGTCGTCGAACGCGCGCTCGATGTAGTCGAAGTCGCCGCCGATATCGATGGTGCCATAGCAGGACTCCTTCGGCAGGCCCGCGAACTCCGGCAGGCCGTCGAGCGCGATATTCAGCTTCCCGGACGAGCCGCGGATCTTGTAGTTCCTGGCATAGCGGTGGATGTCGGGATCGATGGCGTCGAGATCGCCCTTGTCGACCAGCTTCAGGTAGGTGCGCTTGGGATCGGCGTTGCTGACGATCGAGCGGCCATAGATCTCCTCGCCGGATTTCAGCGCGACGCCGACCGCCTTGCCGTCCTTGACAATGACCTTCTCGACCTCGGCATTGACGCGGATCTCGACGCCCGCTTCCTCGGCCGCGGAGGCGATCGCCTTGCTGACCGAGCCCATGCCGCCGCGCGCGAAGCCCCAGGCGCCGATCTGGCCGTCGACCTCGCCCATGTAATGATGCAGCAGCACATAGGCGGTGCCCGGCGAATAAGGTCCAAGCGCGGTGCCGATGATCGAGGACGCGGCGGCGAGGCCCTTCCAGCGCGGCGTCTCGAAATACTGGTCGAGGAAATCGGCGACCGACATCGACCAGAAGCGGATCATGTCGTACATGTTGCGCTCGCCCAGCCGCCCGAACTCGCGGCCGATCTTCAACAGCCCCTCCAGGTCCTCGCGATGGCCCCAGGGGTTGATGCGGTTCTGCACGAACGGATTGATCTGCGTCGGATCCGGCGGCGTCATCAGCAGGGTGCGCTTGATGAAGCGGCAATAGCGGCTGATCTCCATCGCATACTCGTCGTACGCCTCGGCGTCGCGGATCGAATGCCGGCGCAGCGATTCCCGGGTGCGGTCGTGGTCGCTGTAGTAGATGATCCCCTCGCCCTCCGGATTGGGCGCGGAGTTGATGTCGTACGGGATGACCTGCAAGCCATGGCGCGGCAGGTCGAGGAAGCGGAAAATCTCCGGCCGCAGCAGCGAGCAGACATAGGAGCAGGTCGAATAGGTGAAGCCGGGATACTTCTCTTCCGACATGGCGGCGCCGCCGACCTTCTCGCGCCGCTCCAGCACCAGCACCTTCAGCTTGCTCTTGCCCGCCTTCTCGCCGCCCTTGGCGAGATAGGCCGCACAGGTCAGACCGTTGTGGCCGCCGCCGATGATGATCGCGTCATAGCTCTGCTGCATCGCCCGGACCGTGCTGAAGGGTCAAAGGAATCGCTCTCGCTGCCCCGCGGAAAGCCGGCGCATCCTGCCCAAGGCCGCCGATGGCGTCAACAAATAATGTACATCCATTCATCCAACAATAGCTAGCTGATTGATCACATTGGACTCCTGACCAACCGGCAAAGGGGGTTGCGGCGTCATGGGCCGGCCCGTTAAATAGGCCTCCAAACCCAACCTTATGGCGTTCAGGGAAAGCATGAACAAGGTAGAAGCGAAAAAGCGGGCGGCCCAACTCTACAAGAAAGCGCTGGTCTGGGACGACCATTCGGGCTTCGACCCGCACGGCGGCTCCGATCTCAACAACCTCGAGATCTGGCGCAAGGCCAGCGTCCACTATCTGTCGGTCAATGTCGGCTACGACGTCATCGACTGGCAGGCGACGGTCAGGACCCTGGCGCGCTTCCGCGCCTGGCTGCAGACCCATCCGAAGAAATACGCACTGGTGAAGACCACCGCCGATATCAAGCGCGCGCGCAAGGACGGCAAGCTCGCCATCGCCTTCGATCTCGAGGGCATGAACTCGCTGAATGGCGACGTCAACATGGTGAGCCTCTATTACGATCTCGGCGTGCGCCAGATGCTGTTCGCCTACAACCTCAACAACCTCGCCGGCGGCGGCTGCCACGATGGCAATGCCGGCCTCACCAAGTTCGGCCGCGCGGTGGTGAAGGAGATGAACCGCGTCGGCATGCTGGTCGATTGCTCGCACACCGCCTATCGCACCACCATGGATGCGATGACGGTATCGGACGCGCCGGTGATCTTTTCCCACTCCTGCGCCGCGGCGGTGCACAAGCATGGCCGCAACATCGTCGACGAGCAGATCAAGGCCTGCGCCAAGACCGGCGGGGTGATCGGCATCAACGGTGTCGGATTTTTCCTGGGCGAGAACGACATCCGCAGCGAAACCTTCGTCGACCACGTCGCGCATATGTCGGACCTGGTGGGCGCGGAACATGTCGGCATCGCCCTCGACTACGCGTTCGACGCCGGCGACGTCGACGCCCTGCTTGACGCCAACCCCAATTACTGGCCGCCGAGCGAAGGCTATGGCAGCGCCCCCACCGCTTATGTGCCGCCGA
>DATFDU010000164.1:0-8421 GCA_035251915.1 Dongiaceae bacterium
TCGAGCACGCCTTGCGCCAGGCTTTCCGGCACCTGCGGCACCGGCATGCCGACGGCAGCGGCGCCGGCCGCCTTCAGCGCCTCGCCGGCCAGGCGGGTCGGGAAGCGCAGCTTCTGGCCCTGCAGGTCGGCCAGGGTCTCGATCTTGTTCCGGCAATGGATCACGCCGTGATCATGCGACCAGAAGGCCAGCACCTTCACGTCCTTGGTCTCTTCGCCGAGATGCGCTTCCGCATATTCCTGCGAGGCCTTGGCATTCACGATGCCGCGCGGCGAGGCGATGAACGGGAGCTCGAACACCTCGGTGCGCGGGAAGCGGCCCGGGGTATAGCCGGGCAGCGTCCAGACGATATCGACCACGCCGTCCTTGGCCTGGTCGTAGAGCTCGGGCGGCTTGCCGCCCAGCTGCATGGCCGGGAAGATCTGGATCTCGACCTTGCCGCCGGACGCTTCACCGACTTTCTTGGCCCACGGATCGAGCAGCCGCGCATGGGCGTTGGACTTGGGCGGCAGGAAGTGATGCAGCCTGAGCGTCACCTCCGCTGCCTTCGCCGAACGCATGCGGAGCAGCGTCGGGGCGGCAACGGCCGCCGCGCTCATGCCGATCAGGGTGCGTCTGGACAGTTTCATCGAATCCTCCTCCCGTCACGCCGGGCGTCTGTCGGCCCAGTCCTGGAACTCCCAGGATACTAGCGGATTTGGTTATGTATAATGAACAATGAACTGGCAAACATAACTAGACCTTATAGTTCGACGCCTAGAAGGGCAGCCCGACATAGTTCTCCGCCAGGGCGGTCGAGGCCGCGCGCGAGCCCACCAGGTAGTCGAGCTCTGCCAGTTGGATGCGCTGCCCGAAGGCGCCGGTGTCGGGAAAACGGTGCAGCAGCGAGGTCATCCACCAGGAGAAGCGCTCGGCCTTCCACACGCGCGCGAGGGCACGCGCCGAATACTGGTCGAGGCCCGTGTCCGATCCGCCGCGGTAGTGTTCGATCAAGGCCTGCGCCAGATAATGCACGTCGCTGGCGGCGAGGTTGAGGCCCTTGGCCCCCGTCGGCGGCACGATATGCGCGGCATCGCCGGCCAGGAACAGCCGGCCGAAGCGCATCGGTTCGGCGACGAAGCTGCGCAGCGGCGCGATGCTTTTCTCGATCGACGGGCCGGTGACGAGATGGGCGGCCGCGTCCTGGTCCAGGCGGCGGCGCAGCTCGTCCCAGAATTTGTCGTCCGGCCAGTTCTCGGCCTGCTCCGATGCATCGCATTGGATGTAGTAGCGGCTGCGCCTCGGCGAGCGCATGGAGCAGAGCGCGAAGCCGCGCTCGTGATTGACGTAGATCAGCTCCGGGGCGACCGGCGGCACCTCCGCCAGCAGGCCGAGCCAGCCGAACGGATACACCCGCTCGAAGATCGCGAGCGCGCTCTCGGGCACGCTATGCCGGCTGACGCCATGGAAGCCGTCGCAGCCGGCGACGAAGTCGCAGGCGATCTCCTTGACCGCTCCCTCCGCTGTGTAGCGCACCACCGGATGGGCGCCATCATATCCGACCGGCATCACATTCTGCGCTTCGAATACCGTCGGCACGCAGGCAGCCTGGCGCGCATCCATCAGGTCGCGCGTCACTTCGGTCTGGCCATAGACCATGACGCTGTTGCCGGTGAGCGCCTGGAAGTCGATGCGGTGGCGGGTGCCGCGGATGCTGAGCCCGATGCCGTGATGGATGAGGCCCTCGCGATGCAGGCGCGTGCCGCAGCCGGCCTCGTCGATCAGCGCGACGGTGCCCTGCTCCAGCACGCCGGCACGGATGCGGCCCAGCACATGATCGCGGGTCTGGCGCTCGAGGACGACGGTGTCGATGCCGGCCCTGTGCAGCAGCTGGCCGAGCAGCAGGCCCGCTGGACCCGACCCGATGATCGCCACTTGCGTTCGCTCAGCCATGCCTGATCCTTCATGTGCCGCCGCCACGATTGTTGCCCGGCGACGGCCGCGCGGCAATCGGGCCGTGGCCGGCGATCCATGATTTCTGCATCGGACGATATAACCGGCCGCTATTGACGCGCACCGCTGGCGCCGCGACGATGCCGCTCCAATCCCTGCGCACCAGGATTCAGGCTTGCCGTCCCAATCCCGACCATTCTTCGTGACGACCGGGCTGCTGGTGGGCGCGATCCTGTCCGGGCTGACCTGGATCCCATTGCGCGTGATCGAGCATCACGGCGTGGCGGGGCTGTGGGTGACCCTGGTGGTCGTTGCGATCGCCGCATTGCCGCTGTTGTTGGCGTTGCCGAGGGCGCGCGGGTTGGGGCGGCGCGACCTGGTTGGCTTGTTCTGGATCGCGGCGTTCATCGGGATCGCCTACGCCTTCTACACGGCGAGCCTCACGACCACGCAGGTGTCGCGGGCGGTCCTGCTGTTCTACATGGCGCCGGTGTGGGGCACGCTGCTCGAGGTGTTCGTGCTGCGCCAGCCGTTGACGCTGCGCCGCGGCAGCGCGTTGGGGCTGGGCTTCGCCGGGCTCATCGCCATCTTCGGAATCGGGCTCGATCTGCAGCTGCCGCTCAACCTTGGCGACGTGCTCGCGCTGCTCTCCGGGATCCTGTGGTCGGTCGGGCTGCTGTTCGTGTTCCGGCAGAGCGCGGCCGGTCCGGGCGTCCAGTCCGGCGCCGTCGCGCTCGGGGCACTGGTCGGCGGGATTGCGATCGTCGCGCCGCTGGAAACCGCGCCGCCACCCGGCCTGGATGTGCTCGCCGCCGCGAGTCCATGGATCCTGGTGACCGGCCTCGGCTTCCTCCTGCCGGTCTGGGTCGTCTCGATGTGGGCCGGCCGTGTCATGTCGCCGGCGCGCATGACCCTGATCTTCATGGCCGAGGTGTGCTTCGGCGTCGGCTCGGCCGCGCTGTGGGCCGATCAGCCCTTTGGCGCGCGCGAGACGGTCGGCACCATCCTGGTCCTTGCCGCGGCCGCGGTCGAGCTGGGCGGCAGCCAAAGCGCCGCGCCGCTGTCGCCGCCGAGTGCGTCCCGCTCATGAACATCGATCTCGACCTTGCCACCCTGCAGAATTTTGCGATCGCGATCCTGATCGGCGCGTCAATCGGCATCGAGCGCGAGAAGCGGCGCGAGACCGAGGAAACGATCGGCGGGATCCGCACCTTCATCCTGCTCGCCACGCTCGGATCCGTCGGTGGCTTCCTGTCGCAGCAGTTCGACACAGTCTGGCCGTTCCTGGCTGTCGTCGCGATCAGCGCCCTGACCGTGGTCGCGGGTTTCCTGATCGATGCCGATGAGCGAAAGGGCCAGATCGGGCTCATCACGGAACTGGCCGCGATCGTGGTCACGGCGCTGGCCGGGATGGCGACGTTCGGTCATCCGGCACTGGCCGTCTGCCTCGGCATCGTGGTCGCGGCGCTGCTGGCCTACAAGCAACCGCTGCACGGGCTCATCGATCGTATCGGCTGGGATGACATCTTCGCGGGCCTGCGGCTGCTGATCGCGAGCTTCATCATCCTGCCGCTGTTGCCGGACCGCACCGTCGATCCGTGGGATGCGCTCAATCCGCGCAAGCTGTGGCTGCTGGTGGTGATGATCTCCGGCCTATCCATGATCGGCTATGTCGCGACCCGATGGCTCGGCCCGGGCCGGGGCACCGTCATCACCGGCCTCACTGGCGGGCTGGCCTCCTCGACCGCCGCGACTCTCGCCTTCTCGCGCCAGAGCAAGGAGAACAACGGCGCGCCGGCGGCGCAGATGCTGGCGATCGGGACCTTGATCGCCTGGGCGGTGATGTTCGCGCGCGTGATGGTGATCTCGTTCGCGGTCTATCCCGCGCTGTTGCGCGAACTGGCCATGCCGATGACGGCGATGGGCCTGGCATGCCTTGCCAGCGCGGGCGTTCTGCTGTGGCGCCAGCGCTCCGATGGCACCGGCAGCAAGGCGGGAGAGATCGCCGTCAGCACACCGTTCACGCTGACGCAGGCGGCGAAGTTCGGGCTGCTCTTCGCGGCGATCCTGCTGGTGGTCAAGATCGTCAGCGATCTGGATCTTCCGGGCGGACTGTACGTCGTCGCCGCGCTGGCCGGCCTCACCGACGTCGACGCCATCAGCCTGTCGATGGCGCAGCATGCCCGCGGCGGCGCGACCCTGGTGGCCACCATCGCGATCGTCATCGCCACCCTTGCCAACACCGCCGTGAAGGCCGGCATGGCGGCGTCGATCGGCAGCGCCGGCTACCGGCGGCTGATCCTCGCGGCGACGGGGTTGATCGCCGTCGTGGGCGTGGCCGCGATCGCATACGAACTGGCATTGAGTCCGGCGCCCCAAGCCTAGATGCGTCGATAGCCTCTGGATTGCATGCAAGCCGACACCGACGTGCCGCGCGACCAACGCAGGCCATGGAAGAAGCCGACGACCGCGCCGATGCTGGCGCCGACGATTGCGCCGACATCGGCGTCGCCGTGATGCGCGCCGGCGACCGCACCATGGGCGGCGCCGACCAGCGCGCCAGTAAAGAAGCCCTCCGCGCTGTTCACAGTCCGCGCGGCGGCGACCGAGGAGCGGCAGGAGTCGAGATGGGCCTGGTACGCGACGTAGGCGGGATTGTCGACCGGCTCCACATCGTCGGACGCGCAGCCGCCGGCGATCAACGCCGGAATCAGCAGCACAGCCAGTCCGCGGCGCACCAAGGCCGCGCTATGCCTCTCTGATGCGATGTGTCGGACACGCAACTTCGCACCGGTCCTCAGCCGCGAATTGGCGGGCGCAGTCTAGCATGCCTAGGCGCCGCCGCGCTATTTCTTGCGGCACTGCAGGGCCTTGTGCAGTGCCTCGGGCGTGATGCAGACGCCGATCAGGTTGGCGCGCCACAAGTCGGCGCCGGTCAGGTCCGCGGCGCGCAGGTCGGCGTTCCGGAGATCGGCATCGCTCAAGTCCGCTTCACTCAGATCGGCCTTGGCGAGGTTGGCCTCCTGCAGGTTGGCGCCGGCAAGATTGGCGCGCCGCAAGTTCGCGCGCTGCAGGTCGCAGCCGCTGAGATCGGCCTCTCTCATCTCGGCGTTGCTGAGATTGGCGTCGTGCAGGTTGAGGCTGGCGAGGTTCGCGCGGCTGAGGTCGGCGCGCTCGCCCTGCACATCGCCATTGAGCCAGGCGTGATGGGCCGCGATCACGCGCAGCAGGGAGCGCAGCTTGGCCGAGCGCCTGCCGGCGGCCGCCTCCTTTTCCGCGCTCAGGTTGACGAGCTTGGTGCCGGGCGGCAGGCGCGGCGCGCGCAGCAGGACGCGCAGCTTTCGGCGCGCATCCTCCTCGCTGTTGGCGGTGAGCTCGGCACGCTCGACCGGCTGCCGCGGAGCAACCTGGAATTCATACGCCCATGTCGCCATGCTTCTCCCTCGCAATCGAGATGCAGGCATCATATCGCGTTCTGCTCTGCCGCAAAGCGCGTTGCGGCCACGGCGGGGCGGAGCCGCATGCGCGCGAGCCAGGCCGACAGCTTCGGCACATCCTGCAGCAGCCGATGGCCGGCCGGCGCCAGGTCGAGATAGGTGAGCATCGGCAGCGCCCACAGATCGGCCAGCGACGGCCGCGTGCCTGCCATGTAGTCATCCGCCGCGAGATCGCCCAGAACCTTCAGGCATCTGGCTGCGCGTTGCAGCTCCTCCGCCGAAAGCTGGCCGGCCCGGTCGCGCTCCATCTCCTCGACATAGATTCCCCAGACCAGCCAGGGATACGCGTAGTTGTCCATGATGCGCATGATCTGCCGCATGCGCGCGCGATGGGCGACATCCGCGGGCAACAGTCCGCCGTCGCCGAAGCGATCGAGGATGTAGCCGGCGATCGCGTCGGTCTCGAACAGCCGGAAACCGGCGTGCTCGAACGCGGGAATGCGGCCGAACGGATGCCGGCTGGCATAGTCGGCGGGCAGGCTGTCCTTTGAGAAGATGTCGACCTCCTCCAACTCGTACGGAACGCGGGTCTCCTCCAGCACCAGGCGCACGATGCGCACATAGACGCTGTAGGACGCACCAAAGACTGTCACCTCACTCATGGCTCGATTTCCAACGCAAATGGTCTGGAAGCATTCTACGGTTCGCGACCGAAAGGCAATCTCCGTGACAAGGCGGCGGCGCAGGGTTACGCTGCCGCCGATTGGGGTGGGAACTTAAGTCATGGCTTCCATCGGCGATGTGGCGAAGCGGGCCGGGGTCTCGCTGGGTACGGCTTCGCGTGCGATCAACGGCAATCCGGCGGTCTCGCCGCAGTTGCGCGAGCGCGTGCTGGCCGCGGCGGCAGAGCTCGATTATCGCCCGAACGCGCTGGCGCGGGCGCTGCGCAGCAGCCGCACGCATTCTTTGGGCCTGATCGTGCCGGACGTGACCAACCCGTTCTTCGGCGAGCTTGCCAAGCAGGTCGAGCAGGTGGCGGCCGGCATGGGCTATACCGTGATGCTGGCCAACTCCAACGACGATCCGAAGGCGGAGGCGGAATACATCAAGGTGCTGGTCGGCCGCCAGGTGGACGGCCTGCTGATCGTGCCGAGCGAAGAGACCCGACAGCTGCCGCACGAGCCCAAGGTGCCGATGGTGGTGGTCGATCGCCCGATCCGCGGCTATCCGCTGGTGGCGAGCGATCACCGCGGCGGTGCCGTCGCGGCCGTGCAGCACCTGGTATCACTGGGCCATCGCCGCATCGGCTGCATCGCCGGCCCCAGGCACCTCAGCGTGGCGCGCGAACGGTTCGAGGGCTATCGCTCGGTGGCGGCCCCGCTCTATCGCGAGCACGGAACCGATCTCGCCGACGACACCATCATCACGCGGTTCGACTATGATTGCGGCTACGAGGCGGCGGTCAGACTGTTGGCGCGGCCGGACCGTCCGACCGCAATCTTCGCCAGCTCCGACCAGCAGGCGATCGGTGCACTGCGCGCCGCCGCCGACCTGGATCTGAAGGTGCCAGACGATGTGTCGATCATCGGCTTCGACGCGATCAGCCTGGCCAAGCTGGTGACGCCGCGCCTCACCACCGTGGCGCAGCCGATCGCCGCCATCGCCGACATCGCTGTTCGCACCGTGCTGCGATTACGCCAGGAAGATGCGAAGATCGAGCGTCATCGCCTGCCGACCCTGCTGCAGCCCGCCAACTCGACCGGGCCGGCCGCCAGCAACGTGGTGGCGCTCAAGAAGGAGGTCTAGGATCCGCGCGCGGGCAGCTGGCGCGGCGGATTTGCCATCACGGTGCCGACCAGCTCCAGCAGCCGCTCGCTGCGCACCGGCTTCTCCAGAACGCGATCGGCGCCCAGTGCTTCCGCCATGTGCAGGAAGTCGGCCTTGTCGATCTGGCCGCCGCCCGACATCGCGATGATGCGCAGGCCAGGATGATCGTTGCGGATGCGGCGGATCGCCTCGATGCCGTCCAGCTCCGGCATGATGATGTCGGTCAGCACCAGATCGAAGCCGCCTTGCGACAGCAGTTCCAGTCCCTTGCGCCCGCTGGTGACCGTGGTGACCTGATGGCCGGCGCGCGTGAGGATGAGAGACAGGGTCCGGCTGACCGCCGCGTCGTCGTCGATGATAAGGATGCTGGCACTGCCCGCCATCTCATGGACCTCAGGGGAACAAACCAATCGATAACGACAATGTTCCCATGAGCGACATTCAAATTCTAGCATAAAACGCGGCAATAAATCACAATTGCTAATGAATTGCCGCGTTCTGGAGTCATCCATGCGGTGAACGCCCGCGTAGCGCCAATCGCGTCCTATGCCGCGGCGGTGCGCACCGTCCGGATGAGAACGTCGCGCAGCTGATCGACGCCGCTCGCCACGTCGCCGGACAGCTTGCGCGCTTCGTTGGCACGGTTGCCGGTCTGCACCGCTTCGTCCGAGACGCGCGCAATCCGGCTGGCGACTTCCTGCGCGGCCTGCGAGGTCTGCGTGACGTTGCGCGTGATCTCCGCGGTGGTGGCACTCTGCTCCTCGATCGCGGAGGCGATCGCCGAGGACACGCCCTCGACCTTGCGGATCGAGCTGGTGATGGTGCGCACGGCGGTCACCGCCTGATCGGTCGCGCCCTGGATCTCGGCGATCTGCTGCGTGATGTCTTCGGTGGCGCGGGCCGTCTGGTTGGCCAGCGACTTCACCTCGTTGGCGACGACGGCGAAGCCCTTGCCGGCATCGCCGGCGCGCGCCGCCTCGATCGTGGCGTTGAGCGCCAGCAGGTTGGTCTGGTTGGCGATGTCGTTGATGAGCTGCGTGACGGCACTGATCTTGCGCACGGCGTCTCTTGCGCACGGCGTCGGACAATGCCGAGATGGTGCCTTCGGCCTCGCTCGAGGACTTCACCGCATCGAGCGTCACCTTGCGCGCCGCGTTGACTTGCAAAGAGATCTCGCGCATCGATGCGGTCGGCTGCTCGGTGAGGTGGGAGACGGCGTCGACCG